>CAYTYA010000164.1:0-1528 GCA_964442015.1 uncultured bacterium | reverse complement strand
CTAAGGTTCGGGCCAATGCCAATCCCACCGAACGAAATACTGTTGTGTCTCCAACAGAAGCATTTGCATATACTTCTATTTCGTATGTACCAGGATCTTTAAATCTAGTATGTCCTAAATAGGTATAATCATCCAACGTATCAAGCGCAATTCTTTTATTCTCAATATCTAGAATTACATCGATAGCTCTTTCTAACGTATCCGTTATTATAACATCAAAATAATGCGTGAAAGCATTATTTTGTATGACATTAATTGTAAGATGTGGTCGCGGTACATGACGGACATCCATCCGAAAACTGATTGTGTCACTAGCATTCTTTTCATCCGCTGCTATAATTTCAAAAAATGCATACCCGCTCCATAATTGATCAGGTATTATTGTGATTGTATCACCAATATTTGTTGATGTATACTCCGTAGGAATAATAGAAAGATTATTACCGTCCGTATCAACGACCCAACTTCCATTAATCAATTCCCAACTAGCTGTAACAACAGAATTAAATGTTAATAACGTATCATCTTCATCTACCACAAATTGGCTTAAGTCAAATTGTATTGTATCATTTTCATAAATTTCCTGATCAGGTATAATGGACCATACTGGTCTGTCATTTATTTCAACCACATCAAGAAGCATCGAGTCAACAGCGTACATCTCTTCAATATCTGATGCTATGAAAGTAATCTTGATATCATCAGCCCAATAATTTGAATCAGAATCAAAGTTTGCGAATGTTTGATATAAAGAATCTTGAACTAATTCTAGAGATAATGATTGTTTTGCCAGGCGTTCTAAATTATCTGGCATCTGTCTCCATGATATATCATCTTCGAGAAACATACTTTTTATCTCACTCGTTGTAAAATATCTTTCATATAATTTTTCTCTAATTGAAAGAGGGGTATTTGGCCCAAAGACAAGGGAAATTCTTGGATAACCGGGATGAGAAACTGTATCCTCTATTACTGCCTGCCAGGAAATATCTGTACTATCATTATTATCTTCATCGATAATATATTGTGTAAGGTTAATCGAAAACAGTCCATCGTGATCTTCAAAAAACGAAGTGTCTGGCAAAGGAAGATCTGGCAAATTATATTTTACATCCCACGATTCACCTGAACGAAAATATGGTCGATCATTTACAGGGTAAATTGTTAATGGGTAAATCAATGTGTCTGATAAACCCCATGAATCTTTTACTATAAGACGAATATTATATATTCCAGTATCTGGTGGGGATGGAACCCATGCCACAATACCTGTAACATGATCAATAGAAATAGTTGCTCCCAATGGATAATCTATTTCTGCAATCGGAGGCACAGGATTCCCATTAACAAAGATCGTTAAAGTATCCCATTCAATAAAATAATTAAGACTATCTCCTCTTATGGTTAATGAATCAACATCGGTTGCTGTAGCCATCCCTGTATATAAACTATCTTCCCATGCAGTTCTTATAGTAAAAGGACCAATAACAGGAGGAGTATTTATTCTTTCAAGAATTTCAGATCGAAC
>CAYTYA010000163.1:0-1547 GCA_964442015.1 uncultured bacterium | reverse complement strand
AGAAACAAGCACTTGATTGGGTTTTTTCTTTTACTTAATTTCCCCCCCTGAATCGCAGATAATAGTAATCTGCACCAAAAATTTATTTAATTCAATCAAGAATAGGAATGTCAATATGGCTACTTTGATTTTGCGGGAAACATACCGTGCTTTGGAAGAAGAAATGAAATCTATTGATAAATTAAAGAGAGAGACTTCAGTAAAGATTAGAGAAGCAGCTGATCATGGAGACCTTAAGGAGAATGCGGAATACCATGCTGCAAGGGAGGAGCAGAGTTTAATAGTATATAAGAAACAATTGCTGCAGTCTCATGCGCCATTCCAGTTCGTAGAGTTTGGTGAAATTGAAACGGACGAAGTAAGCTTTGGCAATAAGGTTGCAATCCTTGAAGAGGGAAAAGATGAGGCTGAAGACTATTACCTATTAGGTCCCATCGAATTTGAGTTGGATCTTTACCCACTTATCGTAACCTACCATTCACCCTTTGGCCAAGCTATGGTTGGAAAAAAGTTGAATGAAAATTTCACGCTTGAAATTGGCGATAAAGAGACGAAGTTCACAATTACTGCAATTGATAAGATTTCTGCATAATCAAGGAATAAAATTTGAAAGAATCATTAGAAGAAAATAAAATAGCATTAGGTGTGGCTTTGGGTTCTGCATTAGATAAAGAACCTTCTTCAAGCGATGAAGAATAAAACTTCCTTACGACCCCACATCTGTGAGGTTTTTTTATTATTGAGATAATTAGTAAAACAATTAATGAAAGATATCCAGAAAAAAATAAAATTATTTTGTGAAAAGAATGAATTGAATTCACCTATTGAGCATCGAGTTTTAGATACAATGTCTGAACTAGGTGAAGTAGCTAAGGAAATACTCAAAATGAGTAATTATGGGGATCGCCCTATTAAATATAATGATAATCTTAAAATGGAATTAGGGGATCTTCTTTATTCTATTATTACTATTGCAAATGTATTTGATATAGATCTAGATGAAGCTCTTAATGAAGTATTAAGAAAATATGAGCAAAGAATGCTAAAAGGGTCCCCATCTTCAGATAATAATTAATTAATGAGGCATATTGCCATATTGATTTGTTACAACATCACCTTTTTTAATCAAAAACAACATAGTTATGGGTGCTAGTGGCGTTATCAGTAATATACTCCATTTTCCGCTCATATTAATGTCGTGCAGTCTTCTAGTTGCAGCTGCAATACTTGGTATAATTGTCAATGGTCTGTAAAAGAGTATCAATGGACCTACCTCACCAGAAAATTTGGCTAAGGGTATATACTCAGAATATGGCAAATCATTTAGATTGATAATATTATACCCTATAGTTCTATCTATAATAATTATTACTCCATAAAGAATAATCCAGTATAAAATAAAATACCAAAATTCAGGCCTACTGGCTCTTCCTTTAAATACTGCATAATTTTTCATGCATTTGATAAAATAATTGATTTTTATATCCATTACATTTGTCGATGTCTTCGAAGCATACAATCATCCATAACAACAATTAACCCTGAAT
>CAYTYA010000162.1:0-1594 GCA_964442015.1 uncultured bacterium | reverse complement strand
TGTGCCTAGGAAATCAGCCACGATTTGCGCATACTCCAGATCCACACTGCCGGGCATCCCGATTGAAAACGTATTTAGCTTTTGACCGTTGTTGTAACGAGACACCAGACTCGTTATTAGACTTGAATCAAGCCCGCCAGACAAGAGGCAGCCGATCTCTCTTTCCGCCATGAGGCGTTTTTTTACAGCATTGGTCAGTAGAGTCCTGATCTGTTTGCAAATAGCATCTTCATCTTTTTCCCGGATCATAGAATCATTGTAGGTAAAATAGCTTTTAAATGTCTTTGGTGTATCGGAACACCACCAAGTTCCTGGAGGGAAAGGCAAAACAGTTTCACATAATTGAACCAGGGGTTTTGCTTCTGAAGCTATAAACAGTTCATCTTCTTTTATTCCAATGAATCCTGGCCGTACTCCTATGGGATCCCTAGATGCAAATAACTGATCGGATGATGCATCATGAAGTACAAACATAAAAACACCATCTAGATCCTTTATTGTTCTCTCTATCCCAAATTTCTGATATAGGTATAGAATAATTTCGCAGTCCGAGCCAGTTGTTAAGTTGAAGCCATATCTTTCAGCAAGATCTTTGTAATTATATATCTCCCCATTACAGATCAAAGTCAATGATTCATCATTGGGATGTTTCATAGGTTGATCACCTGATATTGTGACACCCATGATTGCTAAACGATGGAAGGCAAATAACACGTCATTAGAAATATTATCATAACGAGAATTATCGGGACCTCGGTAAGAGATAAGATCAACGGACTCCTTTAATTTCCCCCAATTATATTTATCGCCCTTATAAGCGAATATTCCACACATTATATTTTTAACTTATTTCCATTTTATCAAAAAAAAACCCCCAAGAGATTAATTGTCGGGGGCTTATAAAAACTTCGACCTAATGCTACAAAGCTTTTACCCCTGTTGTATTATTATTATTGTTAATAAATAATTTTAAAAAATCAAACGAAAGATTTATTACTGAAAAACACCCGAAAGAATTCTTGTATTTCATTGATTATTTTTATCTTTGATTATGTTTGTTTCTACTGATTAATTCAAATTAATCGTTAATTATATATACTGTATAATTATTTATTGACTGTTGATTATAAGTTAATACTATTTTTAGAATAAATGTAGTTTCTATAATTGCGACAATTCAGCATTAGGTTTTATCCACAAAGGCGGGTGTTTCAGACCCTTAGTAATCATAGCAACCTAATTCGCTTAATGGGGAAAAAAGTGCTAATTCCTTCCTCTAATAATTCTTAAGGAAAGATTAGAGCAAATCATGTTGAATTTTATTCTGTAAAATTATTAATTGGCAAATACGCAATATTTCTATTATAGTTGGTGATGAAGATGTGGATCAAACACTAAAATCATTGCATACAGAAATTATTAATACAGTAAATCATATGGCTGATATTTATCTTTTGGGAGTGGGTACAGTGGGCAGTGAATTGTTGGATATTATTGGAAAAAAAAGTTCTCAAGAGATTACTATACGCTCGGTGGGCTCAAGTAAAATAATGATTATTGGAAATGACGCGGTTAATCCGATTACAGCAATGGA
>CAYTYA010000161.1:0-1620 GCA_964442015.1 uncultured bacterium | reverse complement strand
GATGGAAAATTTGATTTGAAAGAGACGGTGCTAATTAGTGAATGATGATAAAAAAGAAGAAGAATTATTCTTTTCTGGATTACAAACATTTAATAGTGGAAGCTATTTTGATGCGCATGAGATATGGGAAGAACTATGGTCAGAATATTATTTAAAAGATAGAGATTTTATTCAAGGATTGATCCAATTAGCGGTATGTTTTGTACATTTACAAAATAATAATTTAAATGGAGCAAAGAGCTTGATTAATAAATCTATTAAAAAATTACATGGATTTTCTCATGATCATAGAAATATTGATCTCAAAGGATTAAAGAAAATTATGAAAAAACTTAATCTTGAATTAGAGTTAATAAATAACGTAGCAGAATTTGATTGGTCAAATTGTCCTACAATACTATTACATGAGTGATATTTTATTATATACTAATGATTTAGAGCTTGGTACTACTTTGTCTGAACGATTGTTGCATGGCAGCAATACAATTATGTTTGTGGATCATTTAAATAGTTTAAATAATAATGCAGATTTATTAATTATTGATTTAGATGATAAAGAAATCAATCCAAAAGCTATTGTTAAAATAATTGAAAACAATTCTTCTATTAGAGTTGTTGGTATAATGAATGAAATACAAAAGAACAAATGGGATGATTATCGAAAAGCTGGATGTGAGATGATTTACCTCCGATCTGTTCTTATAAAGAATATTGATACAATATTATCCAATAAAAACTTAGATAATAATGGATAGTTCAACAAAAATTCGTGCTAATAAAATTGTTAGTCTATTAAAAAATAAATACCCCAACTCGCAGTGTTCGCTGAATTATAGAAATCCTCACGAGTTGCTTGTTGCGACAATTTTATCTGCACAATGTACTGATCATCGCGTTAATCAGGTTCTTCCTAACTTATTTAATAAATATCCAAATATAGAATCATTTGCATGTGCAGATTTAAAAGAATTATCTAAATATATATTTTCATGTGGATATCATAATCAAAAAGCAAAAAGTATTCAAGGTTCATCACTAGCTATTATAGAAAGATATAATGGAAAAGTCCCTGAATCAATGTCAGAACTTATTACACTTCCTGGTGTCGGAAGAAAAACTGCTAATTGTATATTAGGGGAGTGCTTTAATATTCCTTCAATGGTAATCGATACACATATGATACGAATTATGAACCTACTTGAATTTACTTCAACAAAGGATCCAAAAAAGATAGAATTAGAATTAATGAAAATCTTTAATGAGAAACATTGGGTCAATCTAACACATATGATCATTGACCACGGCAGAGCAGTATGCATTGCGCGAAGGCCAAAATGTGAAGCATGTATCTTATCAGATCTTTGTCCTTCCTCATAAATATATTACATCTTTATTATTTATTATATTTATTTACGAATCAATATATAAATTCAAGTATACATAATACTTGTATAATACAAATAGTATGAGAGGTCCCTTTTTAACTAAAGTTTTTTATTTTAATGCTGCGCACCAGTATGGGAATTCTGATTGGACTGATGAGAAAAATTGGGAAGTATTTGGGTCGGATTCTAAAATACATGGTCATAATTATACTTTAGAAGTTATGGTGGCTGGTAG
>CAYTYA010000160.1:0-1643 GCA_964442015.1 uncultured bacterium | reverse complement strand
TGGGAAGGAAAAGGACACAGCTTCCAAAGGGGGATGAGTTCTCATTATAGCTGCTACCATCAATGATAGTAGCGTCACGGTGTGAGAGGTCTCCATCAAGAAGAAAGTAGCTTCCCAAAGTGATCTCCTTGTTGATCTGAAGGTTCTCGTAGTAGATACCCTCTTCAACAAGAACTGTGTCACCGGGCTCGGCAGCATTTATACCAGCCTGAATGATAGAATAATCTGCAGGAATGTTGATGGTGTTGGCGAATAGGTTAGCAAAAAGGACGGAAAAAGTTAATACTCTCTTCATTTTTTTCTCCTGAATCGTATAGATATTATAGAAAATAATAATATTCCCAGTAAGGTATTTATTATATACTGATCTAACTTTACCCCACAAACAAAAAACCCCACTAATGGGCGGGGATTAATGAGTTTTAATACAATGTTACAACATCTATAAAAAATTTTGTTAAACCTTAATCAAATTTCTCCCAGCCTATATCTTTATGTCCAAAATCAAATTTATCTAAATGAATTATCTCAATCAAAATTTCCAAACTGTCAACCAATCTAGGACCGGGTCGGTTAAAATATTGATTACCGTCAGTTAAGTAAACTTCACCATTTTGTACTGCCTTTAAATCAATCCACTCAGGAAAATTTTTCAGAGTCTCCATCTCATCTCTAGATTTATTGATATCATAACCACAGGGCATAATAATAATTATATCAGGGTCCTTATCAATTAAGTCTTCAAACTCCATCCATGGCGAATGTTTTCCTTTGAATCCAAACAAATTTATTCCACCAGCAATCTCTACTAGCTCCGGTACCCAATTTCCAGCAGCCATCAATGGCTCTATCCATTCAATGCACGTAACTGTTCTTTTTTCCAAATTACCGACCATTTTGCTTAGTGTGTTTATCCGTTCACGCATTGCTGAAACTAATAAATCACCTTTTTCTTTTACATTCAATGCGGATGCTACTTTTTGAATATCATCCCAAATTTCACTTAACTGGTTAGGTTCAAGCGATACAATCTGCGGATTTTTATCAAGCATCTTACTTACAGCATTCTCAACATCCGAAAGACTGACAGCACAAACATCACATTGGGATTGTGTAACTATTAGGTCGGGGTTGAGTTCAATGAGTTTTTGTTCATCAATTCTATAAACTGATAAGGCTTTTTGAAGAATTGATTTAACTCTGTTATCTATTTCAATACTGCTACCCGCAACGTTGAATCTTGGTTCAGTACAATATGGTAGATTCACTACAGAAGGTGGATAATCACATTCATGAGAGCGTCCTATTAATTTATCCCCACAACCCAATGAATGAATTATTTCAGTACTACTTGCAATTAGAGATAATACACGCATACCAAACGAATTTATAATTCAAATCTAACAACATCCCCACAAACAAAAAATCCCACGAATAATGAGTATTACTACTATCAATATCTTATTCAATATTCATTATATTTCCCAATGGTTTAATTTAGGACAAATTGTTTTAGAATATTAATATCAACTAGTTTTAGGGTTCCTTCATGTGTGGATTCTAGGAATACTGGGGGAGCCATGCCCCCTTCATAAGCCTCATTCCAGCGTGCAGCGCAAAGGCACCAGCGGTCGCCTGGTTTT
>CAYTYA010000159.1:0-1687 GCA_964442015.1 uncultured bacterium | reverse complement strand
GACTACGGAATTAACGGTTGATGACAGATCAGCCATGTTGTTCCTCCTTGATTTGGTTCATAAGAAAAACGGGGCTATTCTCCCCGTTTCATGGTATGCGTTGTATTCGTTTCTACGAATATCTTCATTGAATTAACCAAATTTAAGAACATTTCTATATATTTCAACATTAGAATTAAAATAAATATATAATGATTAATGTAACTAATTTGAATACTGTAGCATATAATCACCGACGATAATTTGCATCTCTAGCGCCGCAAATAACACTATAAACAACCAAATACCGTGTTATTTTAATATTAGGTAAAATAATATTAATTAAGCGCAAAAGCTTACTAAACGGTACATTGAACAATAATCTCCCTTTCCAAGTAGTTACCCAATCTCCTGCTAATTCTTTATTGTATTCTGGGTACCTATCTAACAGAAGCGGAAGATTGGTCTGGCCATATATTTCCATCTGTTTGCAAAATTGATTCAAGGTTCTTTTGTGGTGATGTTCTGCGTTTATTTTTGAAGAAAACCGTAATGCATCAGGGAAATTCCGCCATAAACGTATCGCCATATCAGTATCCTCGCCTCCATATGAAGTAAATATTTCATCAAACAGACCCGTTTTTTTAATGGCAGATCTTTTCACAGCTGTATTATTGAAAAGAAACCACCTCCAACCGATAGCTGAATTTTCTTCAAATTGCCGCGCGCCACGTTTAGCACTGTAAAAATAATGGTCCAATATATTTGGATCTTTTCCCTTTGGCAGTGTTGTATCTCCAATAACACCGATAACTCCTTCACCAACAAATTCAGCAACTATTAGTTGCAACCAGTCGGGCCTTATGACCATATCACTGTCTAAAAAACATACAATCTCCGATTGACTATTTTTTATACCGGTATTACGCGTTGCGGATAGTCCTTTATTTTTTTCATGGTCAAATAAATAAAAATTTGGGTGCGTTTTAAAAACTTCAAGATGGTCTTTTGTATTATCTGTTGATCCATCGTTAACTGCTATAATAGAAAATTTATCCTGAGGGTATTCTTGCCGAATAAGACTATTAATACATTGGTCAACAATATGTGCTACATTATTACAGGGGACAACAATAGCAACTGTTGCTAATTCATTCATAACCAACCTAGATCATTATAATAACGATACAATATATCTGCAGTTTGGTGAAGGTTGTGGTGTTTTTGTGCCCAAGATCGACCTTTTTTCTGGTGTTCTATTATTTTCTCATTATTGCTGATTAGATCGACCAGCGTTTCGTAAAGAGAATCGCCAGTCACATTAATAAATGGGTGGTCTGGAATTAATTCCAGATATTCAGGCACTAATTCAGTCACACAACAAAGACCCATTGCCAGGGCTTCAACCGAATTCATACCATAACCCCACCCACCGCGATTATGAACCTGATCAATGAGTATATCGCACGTTTGTTTAATGCTCTGTACCTCTTTAAACGGTTTATTTTCCAACAAAATAAATTCAATTTTCTGTTCTTTTGCCAGTTGCTCGCATATCGGAATAATCGTATCGCTCCCTTTATAATGTCGATTTGTAGGGCAATGACAAACGCGGATTGGGTCATTCAATGTAACATTGGGCAAAAATTGATCCGTATCAAAAGGCAAAAACATATATTTCATATTGGGATGTTTATCAAGCAAATCA
>CAYTYA010000158.1:0-1690 GCA_964442015.1 uncultured bacterium | reverse complement strand
TCATGGAATCCCATTTGGTTATCATTTTTCCGATTTTTCATTTATTGAATATAAAAGGATTTGAAGTGATCCTTTGATTCAAGCCCCACATTCGTGGGGTTTTTTGTTACTGGGAGGATTGGTAGATTCAAATAATCAAATTAAAGGAAATTAATATGAAAATATTATTATACTCATTATTAACGTTATCAATTCTATTCACAATCGGTTGTGAAGATGAAGTAGCAGCAGTTGATTGTGCTGCGCTAGCGACCACTTATGGAACTGCTGCTGAAACATTTGCGAACGGTTTTTTGGATGGAACAGCAACTGTTGAACAATGCCAAGCAAGTATGGATGCATTGGCTGCTTTGATTGATGATGGATGCGAAGGATTTTCCTTAGAGGATATGGATATGACCCAAGCTGAATTAGATGCAGCGAAAGATGGTTCTGCCTGTGCTGAAATGTTCCCCTAATCCATTACAATAATGTACTACTTAAAACCCCACTCAAAGTGGGGTTTTTTGTTTGTGGGAGGATGGGTAGATTTGGATATTAGACGATATTATAAAATGAAAATAATACTATTATTATCACTTCTTGCAACATCTGGTTTTTCACAAACCCCAGAATGGATTTACTATAACAAAGGTGGAAATACTAACTCCGTAAATAGAATAAAACCGGACGGTACAGAAAATGAACTAATTATGGAAAATGCTGTAATATCAGATATTTCTGAAGATGGTTTGAAAATTTTATTTGATACTAATGGTATTATTTTACTCGTCGATACAGAATCAATGGATACCCTAACCGTCGATAATGATGGTATCAATCCAAGATTTACTTCTGATGAAAATGTAATTGTTTATTATAAATATGAAACGGGTAACCCCGACGCAGATGAATTATATAAATATACTTTTTTAGACAGTTCGGAAACATTGATAGCTGATTCCTGTCATAGATATGTTGACAATGGAATTATGTCTCCTGATAAACAAAAGTTTGTATTTTTTCAATCTAATCAAGATAGTTTGGATGTTGTAATTGCAGATATCCAGAGCGGTCAAACAACAACTTTAGAAACAATTCCTAATATGGCTAACCCATATATACCAATTAGTTCATATTGGGGTCTATATGGTTACATATATTTGAACCTGCCAGATAATAATAATGTTCTTCAGTTGTTTAGAATACATAGTTCTAATGGTGATGCATCTCTAACACAATTAACAGAAGAAAATGAAAGTTGTAGGCTTTTAGCATCAAATGATACTCAGTTAGAAAAATTAGCTTATGCTATCCTTGATACTGTATCGGAGTATTGGTACTATGATCTTGAATCAAATGAAACTTCATATATTGGTAATATCGATAGCAGTGGTCTTCCTCGTTATCAATCTTGGTCACTTGATAATTCAAAAATAGCAATTTTCAAAGGAAGGGGTAGTTCGATTCCCGGCTCTATAAAAATATTTGATACAATAACAGGAAATGACACAACACTCGTTGACTCAACTTGGTCGCCTATTTTTTGGGTTGGTGAAACTGATGAGCAAGTGTCCATAATTGATGAAACACTCCCAATTACATATAATCTTTACAATGCTTTCCCCAACCCATTCAATCCTGTCACAACACTTCATTACGACCTACCAGAAGATGCAATGGTGAACATCACCATATACGATATGATGGG
>CAYTYA010000157.1:0-1789 GCA_964442015.1 uncultured bacterium | reverse complement strand
AATTAGTTTATTTCCAGATCAATGTATTTGATCTCAGGGAATTGCTTATACACTTTATTTTCAATTGAATTAATGAATTGACCAATCATTTTTACAGTTACTTTTAATTCATCCAGATTCATATCGTTTTTTGAGATTTCTTCCGCAAGCAGCGGATCTTGATTGATTGTATCACTATTGATACTAAAATCGACTGATAATGAAATAACTTCGGGTGATATAATTTCAGTTTTCAAACTTGATATACTGTTTATTTCCGGTAGGGACAATAAAAAATTCTTTATCTCATTTTCTGATGAGACGGATATGGCACGATTGATCAGCCAGCCTACGGCCTTGGTAATTGTGACCAGCGCGTTAACGAGAATTGCAGTAAGGACAACATGCGCAGCCCCGCGTGATTCATGAGAACTCATTTTAACTCGATGTATCCATTAATCAATACCTGAACAGCAACTATAATAATTTTTTATCAAAAAATAGATGACTGAAATACCCCGTCACTGCTGCAAAATAATAGGGTAATCCTTCCATTAAAGATCCACCTGACATATACATAGGTACAAGCATTAAAGGTGTAGGCAATAGAATGGCCGTAATCCTTGAATGAGTCCATCCTCTATGTTTAGCCAAAACAGGTAGAATGATTAGTAATCCAAAGTAAGCCGCGGTTTCTAACTCTTTAAAATAGAAAATAAGTATAGCATCCGTTACGAAGAAAATGGTATAAAAAAGTTTTTGTCCAATACTTTTAATGTCCACATCCGGCCATAAGGCGAACATAATGGCAATAGCAGCAAAGATGACTATCTCCATAGCTGAGGGCACAAAATAATAATTGGATAGCACTGTTAAAAATAACCATAGAAACACAAATCCACCTACAATATGTCCTTTACCGGATGCCATGAATACACCTAACTATATGTATTAATAATAATTGATTATTCATTTCACAATTTAAATCACTTTAACATTTAAATCGACTTCCAATCGGAACAGCTATACCCGGCCAATTGGTTTGTTAATTAAAAATATTCCAGAATAAATTAATAAAACGGGTACGATGATATAACTCAAAATCTTATTTCTTAATAATCACTTCTTCCCTTTCCACAGTCTGTTGACTCTCTTTCGCAAAATGTTAATCTTATACTGTTTATTATAGGTTAAATTACAACTAATAAATTAACGATAACCTTATTGAGGGAAAATTATGAGCTGGAGAAGTATTATTGTTTTTATTTTAACTACATCTGTTGGATATTTTTTGGGACAATGGGTTGCCCAGTTTATTTCTTGGGTTGCACCGCAATATTTCAACGTTGATCCAAATTTTATAACGAATTGGTTTTCTAAAAAACCGACCTTAACTAGCAGTACACTTGGTTATATTATCTATGCGAGTACAGCGTTAGTTATGTTTACACTCTCATCAATATTAACAGAGATTTTGGAGCCCGATAAAAAATGATATTATTTAGGAAAAAATATAAATCAACATTACTATAAAATTGGTTTGTTAATTAACAACATACCAGAGTAAAGTAAAAAACGAGTACGATGATATAGCTCAAAATCTTATTTCTTATGAATCACTTCTTCTCTTTTCACGGTCAATCGCAGCCTGAATCATAGGCTCTATTTGACTTACGTAAAAGGAATAAGGAAATCTTCGAATGAAATCACTGCCATATTTAATTAGTAGTCTATCATACTGATCTCCATTTATTCTAATCTTTCCATCATTATCCAATACATCCGGAGGATCATTCGAATTACCAAAATA
>CAYTYA010000156.1:0-1821 GCA_964442015.1 uncultured bacterium | reverse complement strand
TTGGGATATTCTTTCTAATTTCATAGTATAATTAATAATCTAAAAGCCCCACATTAGTGGGGTTTTTTGTTTGTGGGAATATTTAATGAGTAATTAAGGATGGTTGAGCGTAAACTTTTTTATGGTACGAAACTTTTTAATTATTTCTTTATTTTTTTTGTTTAATTATATACATGCTGATTGCTCAGACCTAGATTCAACAGAATGTATCCAATGGGAAGAATATTGTGAATGGAATGATGATACAGATGAGTGCCAAGATATTGGTGGAGATGATGACATTGAATTTGGCCCATATGAATTTCTTTTCATCACACAATCTGATGGAATGAGAGATGGTCCTGAATACGCTGATGCCACGCTTTACTATCCGACTGGAGCTCAAACACCATTAACAAGCATAATCATTGGTGCGGGTTGGAGTGGATCTGGAGAAGATATGTGGGATTGGGCTCATTTATTTGCGTCTCATGGCTTCATAGCTGTAACAATTGATTATAATGACCCTGTTAATGAGAGTCACCAAGAGAGGGCTGTAGCAATGCTTGATCTTATCGAAACAGTAAAGCAAGAAAATACTAGATTTGAATCACCTGTTTTCGATCAAATAGACACAAATAAGTTTGCTGCTACTGGTTATTCTCTAAGTGGTGGTGTTGTTCAATTAGCTGCTGTATTGGATTCTACACTAGATGCTGTAATTGGATTAAATCCAACCATTATAGTAGAAGATTGTGAAGGTTGTGCAGACTATGATTATTGTATCTGTTTACTGCCTGAACACCTTGACCATAATGTTCCTGCACTGATTATTTCTGGAGAAAATGAGATAGATGGACTTCCCGATTATGAAGGTTTATTAGGATTTGACCAATATATGAATACTCCAGAGACTACAATCAAAATGCTTTATGAAGTTGCCTATGGGGATCACGGTTCAGCAAATCCTGCATTGGAATCGGTTCGAAATAAGGCCGTAAATTGGGTAAAATATCATTTATTGGATAGCACGGATGCATGTGAACTATTACTTCAAGAGCCTGATGATGCATCTCAATTTTTGACCACTCTAGAATGTATAACGCTTTCCTTGTATGATATAAATGATGATGGTACAGTTGACAATGCGGATCTTGTGATGCTGGTAACTATTGTTATAAATGAATCAATGAGTTCATCAGACATTAATTATGATCAGTATGTAGACATTTTTGATATACTGATATTATCTGATTATTTAGAAGGTATTTAAATAATTGATTATCATACCCCACATTCGTGGGGTTTTTTGTTTGTGGGAAGATGGGTAGATTTTGATATGGTTAGGTATTTACCATTATTACTTTTTCTTGGGTTTGCTTTATGGCGATGCGATAGTACTAAAGAAAACCAAACAACATATCATCCTCACAAACTTGATACAGTACCATATTCTGAATCTGTACAGGTTGGTGATATGTTGTATATATCAGGTCAGATTGCCAATGTTGATGATGATTATAATAAAATTGTTGATGGGGGAATAAGGCCTCAAGTAAATCAAACAATGAAAAACATACAAAATATATTAAAGAAGCATAATGCAACTATGGATGATATTGTCAAATGTACTTGCATTCTTGCAAATGGCGATGATTGGGGACCAATGAGTGAAGAATATGTGAAATATTTTGAAAGCCATAAACCTGCAAGGACAACATTTGGTGGTGCAGAATTAGGAGATGGTATTCTGGTTGAGATTGAGTGCATTGCTAAACTGTAATGAGGCCCCACATTCGTGGGGTTTTTTGTTTGTGGGATGATGGGTAGATAAAGCACACA
>CAYTYA010000155.1:0-1846 GCA_964442015.1 uncultured bacterium | reverse complement strand
GAAACAGAAACAAACTGTCCAGCTGATTGCGCAACTGCCATAGAACCTACCATAGTAGTAAATGAATTTCTGGCATTAAATGACGCATGCTGTACTGACCCAAATGGAGAGTATGATGATTATATTGAGCTATATAATTATGGCAATGAATCAGTTGATATTGGTGGCTATGTAATAACAGATAATATTGGTGACTATGATAATTATCATCAAATCCCAATTGGGAATGATTCAACTATTATTCAACCAGGTGGAATAATAGTACTTTGGGCGGATAAAGATTCGGAACAGGGAGTGTTTCATTTAGAAATCAAATTAAGTGGTAGCGGAGAACAAGTAGCACTATTTATGCCTGATTCAACTACAGTAGTTGACACGTTATCCTATGGAGAACAAACTGTGGATGTTTCGTATGGTAGATATCCAAACGGATCGGATATATGGAAACAAATGAACCCTACACCTGGGACCAGTAATACAGAAGAATTATTTACTATCGATTCAAATTCAATACCAAATTCATTTAGATTGTACCCTGCATATCCAAATCCTTTTAACCCTGAAACGACAATCAGTTATGATTTACCTGAACATACGTTTGTAGATGTAACGATTTATGATATGATGGGAAAAAAAGTTCGAACAATAGTAAATGAGTTGCAAAATCCAGGGTATAAATCAGTCCTTTGGAATGCAAAAGATGGATATGGAAGAGCTGTGAGTGCAGGAATTTATTTATACAAGATTCAAACAAATAATTATTCCCAAACGAAGAAAATGATATTGGTTAAATAATTAAAATCCCCAAAATGTGGGGATTTTTTTCCATATAATATTTTTTATAAAATTCATTAGATTTACTCATGTGATGGATAAAAAAGAATAATGGCTATACTCAATATTAAATATATAGATGTCTATGTAGTCTTTGCCATATTAATTCTGTTCGGCATTATTGAGACTTACGGAGGTTTATATGGAAAAAAATCAAAACGTTCTAAAAATGATTGGTATGTGGAGCTTTTTAGTACGTTCCATTTATTTGTATTAATTAAACCAATTATTTTCTTTTCTATGACGTATCTTTTAATAAATCTTTTACCCCAGTACCGAAATTCATTTAGTGATGCCACCTTTTGGATATCGTCAATAGTAGTAATTTTTGGTGATGACTTTTTACAGTATTGGTATCATCGTAAAGCGCATAAATGGTCTTGGCTGTGGAAACTACATCGGCCGCATCATTCTTCAAGAGAAATGGGTGTGTTAGTTTCCTATCGTAATGCAATCATGTATTATGTGCTTATGCCAAATATATGGTGGCTTGCAATGGTAACATATTTTGGGTTATATCAAGAAATGATTATGGCAATTATATTAAAACAGATTATTGTTACCGGCGCACATAGTGAAGCAAGATGGGATTCATTCTTATATAAGTTTAAGCCATTGCATCCAATTGCTTGGGTGATTGAACGTTTCATATCTACACCAGCAACACATTTTGCTCACCATGGAAAAACTGCAGATGATGGAATTAGTAATCCCGATGGGAACTTTAGTAATATGTTTTTTCTTTGGGATGTGATTTTTGGTACTGCGCGGATTACTAGAAAATATCCTTCAGTGTATGGAATACCAGATGATCCTGATGATAATTGGAAATCTCATTTGTATTATCCCTTTATTAAATCCGATAAAGCAGGTAGTGAAATAGCTACATAAATGAGAGGAATGATATGGATCTAATAATAGATAATATTGAAGAAGCAATTGTAAAAACTAAAAAACAATTGAAACAGAACCTTCCCGATCTTAAAGGAATATTTAAAGAGGTAGAAAGCTA
>CAYTYA010000154.1:0-2096 GCA_964442015.1 uncultured bacterium | reverse complement strand
CAAGCTTTACATTTCCTACCAGAACATTTGTCTGGGATGTGCAGGATCAGGATGGGGTTGAAACCATCACAGATATTTATTATACATTGGATGATACGTGTTCCACTTGTTGGACACAGTTATCTGCAGAAGCTTTTTCTAGTATTACCCTCAGTGGATTAGAACCAGGAAATCATACATTTTATGTGAAGGCAAGAGACATAGCAGGTGCGGAAAGTGATATCATTCAATTCCCTGATCATAATAATCCAAGCGAACCTCATTATTGGAAAGTGCTTCCAGTAAAAGGTGAAGTGTTATTAATTGATGATTTTGTTCAAGACAGTCAGAATAATGCGCAAGAATGGTATCGTAGTGTATTAGATACAGCTTTAGGTAATTCAAATTATTCGGTTTGGGAAATTGGAAGAGAACTTCCCTATTCTAATACAGATCTTTCTGCCACATTGAATTATTTTAATCATGTGATTTGGAATTCAGCTTATACAGGAAATGAGACATATCTTGATGCTAGTTCAAATATTTATAATTATGTAGCATCGGGTGGGAATATATTTTTAAATCTGACTGAATTAAAAGATTCTACATTTGCTTTTTTCCCGTTGGATTCATCATTTGTTTTAAATCCGCAAGGTAGGATTTTCTCTGGGCGTAACCTTGTATCACAATCATCTAATAGTTTGGATCTTACCATATCTAGTTTAATTGCTGTTCGCGTCAAGGGTTTTGTTCCTAATTCCAGCGAATTTGCTAGTATTGAAACACTGTATAAGATGGATGAACCGGGAGATGGTGATGAGTGGATAGGAACGCCGGTAGTTTGTGCTATGGGTCAATTTCAAGTATCACCTACGCAGTTATCTGGGAAAGTTGTTTTGATGTCTATTCCAATGCATAATGGTAGCCAGCCTTTATTAGATGGTAATGGATCTGGAGGGAAAATTATCAGTTATTTATTGAAAGTAGGATTCCAGTGATTCGGATTCTATCTATATTAATTTGGGTATCAGTTTCCTATGGTCAGTTGAATGGTCGTATTACAAACTCTACAACATCCGAAGGTTTAGCTGGTGTGAACGTAATGGTAAAGGGAACCTATTATGGTTCAGCAACCGATGCGGATGGATATTATAGTATATCACAAATCAATCCAGGGACATATGATATTGAGGCATCTATCATCGGCTATAAAGTAGTATTACATACTGGTATTAATATAGAGATTGGGCAAACCGTAACATTGGATTTCACGATGGAAGAAACGGTGCTTACCATTGGAGAAGAAGTTATTGTGATGGGAAAAAAGCCATTGTTTGATGTAGATGAAACTTCATCCATGACTCGAGTTACTAGCGATGATATTGCAAATAAGGTTGTAAGCAGTGTAGAGGATATTCTTGCCGAACAAGTTGGTGTAACAAAACAGGATAATGAGATACATATTAGGGGTGGTCGTATTGATGAAAGCTTGTTTGTGATAGATGGATTATCCATTAAAGATCCTTTATCTGGATATTCAGGAAACTTGTTTGTTAATGCAGAAGCCATACAAGATCTGGAGATTGTAACGGGAGGTTATAGCGCAGAATATGGTCAAGCAATGTCAGGAGTAGTTAATATTACATTAAAAGAAGGTCGGGATACTTTTGAGGGTGCATTCAAATATGTGAGTGATAATTGGGGCATGACAGAAGATGCTCTTACGCATTATAATACAGATCGTATCGAATTTAATTTGGGTGGGCCTGATTTATTTCTTGAAGTGCTTCCAAAAAAACTAGGAATAGATTTGCCAGGAAAGTTTTCCGTATTCTTTAATGGATATGGAAAGGTATATGATGGCAACTTACCAGTAGCTGGGTCATTGTCGCCCCATCGAAACTGGACTCCCATTCTTGGCATGTCTGATCAATCTGCAGATAATTTATTACAATCATTAGCTCCTAGATCCAATAATGATTGGCACATATTATATAAGGTGACATGGGATCTTTCTGCCAAAAGAAAATTGAGCGTTTCCTATGACTTATCATTAAATATCAATCAAGGTTTCTTTATGCCTCGCGCATTTTCATCAACCTATTTCCCATATAGTT
>CAYTYA010000153.1:0-2159 GCA_964442015.1 uncultured bacterium | reverse complement strand
CAATCAAGAACACTTCCAAATAATAAAATAAAAGAATGGCTTAAAGATTCTACAAAACAATATGTTATTTTTGGGTCAAAGAATGATGAAAAGGAAGCTCTAAAAATAATTAATCAAAATAAAGGAATATCTATGTATTCATTTTGTGGTGAGTTGACTTTGAGAAAGAGTATTGCATTAATTTCTTTTGCAGAATATGCACTTGCTGCAGATAGTGGACTCGGACATATATCGTCAATTCTAGAGATTCCTACAGTATCTTTCTTTGGAGCAAAGAGATCTAAAACCACAAAACCTATAGGGCGAAAAAATATTATTCTTGATAAAAGCGATAGATGCAATCCGTGCTATCATAATGTATGCTGCCTTAATGTAATAACTAAGGCGGATGTTGATATTGCTATTAAAAGTTTACAAAGTATTATTGACTGAAAATATATTTGCACATATTTGTTGAATGTCATTATGATCTTCAGAACATTTCATTTAATTTACTAATCAATGCAAGGTTTAATTTTAGCTGCTGGCGCTTCTAGGCGTTTATATCCTTTAACAGAAAACACACCGAAGTGTTTATTAGATATTGGTGGCCTTCCAATATTAAGCTATCAATTAAATGCGTTAAAGAAGTACGATATTAATGATGTTATAATTGTATTAGGGTATTATAAAGAAATGATTATTGACTATATCAATAAAAATTACTCTGAAATGAAATTCACATTTATAACCAACGAACATTATTTAGATACAAATACATCATATTCTGCATATCTATGTAAGGATTTGCTTTCTTCATCTGATACATTGCTAATGAATGGAGATGTTTTATATCCTCCTTCATTATTAAAACAAATAATAAATTCAGATTATGAGACGGTTTTTGCTGTTGATATAAAAAAATGTGGAGATGAAGAGGTCAAAGTAATAGTTGATAATAATAAACGTATTATTTCTATAGGTAAAGAATTAAATGTTGAAAATTCATTAGGTGAGTTTATTGGTGTTGCAAAACTATCTATTCCTTTTTGCAATTCTTTTAGTTTATCTTTATCAAAGTTAATTGATGACGGAGGAAAATCCGATTATTTTGAATCTGCCATAGATCCATTATTAAATACACACAATGTTTATTTTGAAGACATTACTCATTTACCATGTATTGAAATTGATTTTAATGAAGATTTACAAAAAGCGAATCAATTAGTAAAGAATAAATTATATAATAATTAGATAATTTAAATATGCCCAAAATTTATCCATTTAAGGGATGGAGATATAATCTTGATATTGTGAGTGATCTTTCAAAGGTTATTTCTCCACCATATGATGTTATAAGTGAACAAGATCAAAGAAATTTATATGATTTATCTCCGTATAACTTTATAAGAATCATTCTAAATAATAATCCACCTCCGAATAGGTATGTTGATTCTGCAAAAATACTATCTGAATGGAAAACAAAAAAAATTCTTCAACAGGATGATAATGAAGCAATTTACCTTTTATCACAGTCTTTTGATCATGGGAAAGATCAAATCAATAGAATTGGTTTTATTTCAAAATTGCAGATATCTCCATTGGGTGAGAAGATTTTGCCACATGAACAAACTATTTCAAAACATATTAATGATCGATATGAGTTGATGAAGTCTACTGAGTCAAATACAGGACAAATTTTTATGAGTTATAGGGATGAAGAAAAAATTGTCGAAACGATTGCAAGAGATTATAATAATAATGAACCAATAGTTAATATTAACATAGATGGTATAAAATATAAAATATGGTCTTTGATTAATAACAGTGAAATCGATTCAATTAAAGAAATGATGAAAGATAAAAAAGTTATTATTGCTGATGGGCATCATCGATATAAAACAGCATTTAAATATGCTCAAGATTATCCTGAAAAATATGGAACCGATAAAGTAATGGTTACTTTTGTTAATGCATATAATAAAGGTATGAGTGTTTTACCTACACATCGAATTGTTAATAATAAACAAATTTCAAAAAATCATTTACTTGATAAAATTAGTCATTTATTTGCTGTCCAAGAATCTTTTTCAATGGATGATTTATTATTAAAGATGAAACAGTCTGAGAAATCAAATATTATTAATATTGGAATGATATCAAATTCAAAGAGCTGTTAT
>CAYTYA010000152.1:0-2189 GCA_964442015.1 uncultured bacterium | reverse complement strand
CGGATTCTAAAATACATGGTCATAATTATACTTTAGAAGTTATGGTGGCTGGTAGCATAAATCATGAGACAGGCTTTATTGTAGATCTTTTAGAGTTAAAAGAAATTGTACAGAAAAATGTTATAGATATATTAGACCATTCTCAATTTGATGTTGAAGTAGATTGGTTTAATAATAAGCAACCGAGTTCTGAAAACTTAGTTATTTTTATTTGGGATCAAATTATTAAAGATTTTGATTCAAGTAAGTTGCATAGAATTCGATTGCATGAAACTCCAACAATATTTACTGATTATTATGGACCAAAATAATAGTTTTAAAGAACAATTCTATCTTGTTCTTGCAGGTATTTTTATTGCTTCTCTTGTTACATGTAACTTAATTGCAAATAAATTTGTAACTGTCGATTTTGGGTTTAAAGTTTTTATAGTATCTGCAGGTATTTTACCATATCCACTTACTTTTCTAGTTACGGATCTCATTTCTGAGCTCTATGGACAAAAAAAAGCTAACCTAGTCGTTTTTTCAGGATTCATTGCCTCATTATTTGTTTTATTATTTCTTTGGCTTGGAGGGCAATTCAATTCTATACCCACTTCCCTTGTAGATGATATCACATATAATTCTGTTTTTCGAAATGCATGGCGACTTATTGCTGCATCAATGGTAGCATATTTGTTTGCTCAATTTATTGATGTAAGAATATTTCATTTTTGGAAAAGATTAACAAATGGCAAACATTTATGGATCAGAAATAATGGATCAACTATTGCCTCTCAATTTGTAGATACAACTCTTGTTATATGTATTTTATTTGTAGGCGTATGGGATACTGATCAAATTATTTCAGCTATTATTGATGGATGGATGTTTAAAATGCTTATGGCCTTTTTAGATACACCTATAATATATGGAATACTTTATTTATTAAAAGATAAAATAGATATTGCAGACATTGAATAAGGATAAATTATGAAAACGAATGAAAAATTAGAAAAATTAACTCATCAATTACTTCTAGAAATAGGTGAAGATCCTGCTCGAGAAGGTTTAGAAAGAACGCCCGCACGCGTTTCAAAAGCGTGGCAGTATTTTTCTAAAGGCTATAATCAAGATTTGGAAAAAATTGTTAATAAAGCAATATTTAAAGAATCATCAAAGGATATGGTTGTTGTTCGAGACATAGAATTTTTTAGCCTTTGTGAGCATCATTTATTACCATTCTTTGGAAAAGCTCATGTTGGGTACATTCCTGATGGTCGGGTAATAGGGCTATCAAAGGTACCAAGAATTATTGATATGTTTTCTCGTAGACTACAAATACAGGAAAGATTAACAAATCAAATCGCAGAAGCAATTCATTCTGTATTAGGCCCAGTTGGCGTTGCAATTGTAATGGAAGGAAGGCATATGTGTATGCAAATGCGGGGTGTAGAAAAGCAAAATAGCTTAGCTACAACTTCTACAATGTTGGGAAAATTTAGAGAATCTGTAAGAACACGCAATGAGTTTATGTCCTTAATTAACAGGTATAGTACTTGATTAACTTTATATTTTATACATTATTTAAATAGTGTGAATAATTCATTCGATATAACAATTTTGGGAGGTGGACCTGGTGGGTATGTCGCTGCCATTCGTGCTTCTCAATTAGGGTTAAAAACTGCAATTATTGATCAAGATGAATTAGGAGGTGTCTGTCTTAACTGGGGATGCATCCCTACTAAATCTTTATTAAAAAGTGCTGAAATGATTAATTCAATCAAAAATGCTGAACAATATGGAATTAAAATACCTTCCTATAAAATTGAGCACGGTAAAATTGTTGATAGAAGTCGTCAAATTTCTGAAAGACTATCCAAAGGAATCTCTTTTTTAATGAAAAAGAATAATATTAAACATGTTCAAGGAAGAGGAGTGTTTACTACTACTAATAATATTAAAGTATCTAATGGTAAAAAAGTTACTAATATTAAATCAAAGCATTTTATAATTGCGACAGGAGGTAGGCCAAAAAATGTTCCAGGGGTTTCTTTTGATGGTAAACAGATAATTAGTTCAAAAGAAGCTATGGTTCTAAAGAATCCCCCCAAAGATATGTTGATAATTGGGGCTGGTGCTATTGGGAGTGAATTTGCTTATTTCTATAATACATGTGGAACAAAAGTTGTTATGATTGAAATGATGGG
>CAYTYA010000151.1:0-2191 GCA_964442015.1 uncultured bacterium | reverse complement strand
CCGATTAATCTTGTCATTGTACTATTATCTACGCCCATTTGTTTTGAAAGTGAAGACATATCAGTACCTTCAGAAGAAATTGATGATAAAAGCAGAATCTGTGGAAGGGTTAGATCAGGGCTACTCACCCTATAACGAAATATTGACTGAAGGTCAAGGAGGAAAACCTTGAGCAATTCACCAAAATCCATTGTTGTATAATACAACTATATTATATTTTATCAAATGTTTTATTTATTAGAATGCAGGAAGGGACATTAATCTTTTTGAGTGTTCATTAAAAACGTTATACACAATTGTAATAGTTTCATCTGAATAATTACCATGGCCCATAAAAGCTTTATGATCCATAGTGTATTTCCCCATATATAACCACGCCCCTGTAACTAAATCATCTTCATCCTTATATGTAATTATTTTGTCTAAACCGCTTTGTCCAGATGTTGGTCCTAGCTGGCTTATTGTGTTAACTATTCCATCATTTTCATACCATGTTGAATCCGTACAGTCTCCTTTAACCCAACATTGTGTAGATTTCCCCATCATATATGCATTAGGTCGAAGAACTATACTCATACTAGCATTTGGTTTGTGTTGACCTGTGTTTTGATCCTTGTTTGTATTACCAGTTGCAAATGAAAAATAATATATATCATTGTTGGCTTTTAATTTGTTATTTAACTGCCTTGCGCCTTCAATACTGACATCCCATGCGCAAAAATTCTTTGTTTTCCATGCCGGGTGATATCTTAATCTTTCAAAATATTTATTCCAAGGCTCATTAGAACGCCTACTAAAACCCCATTGCTCAAGATCAAAACTATATACCCTATTATCTATCATCGCAGCTAATCCCATTAATTCTTCCATGAATGGTAAAGTTGTTGTCACAATATTAGAAAGCGTTGTTCCATTATGAGGTGTAGATATTGTAGTGATAGATCTTATCCATTTTAATTTCTGATTTCCTAGAAGCTCGCTTTTTTCAATAGTCATATTTAAAGAGTCAGCATATATTTGATTTTCAAGCAAGAACTGTAACATCCTTGCAGTTTGTCCACCTAAACTATGGCCAATAATATGTATAGGATTATCGCTATTCCATTGTGAGTATAATCCATCCCAATTCTTATTTTTTGGTTTTTGTATTATTTTATATTGATCTGAGTGTTTTTTTCCATAATCAACTTGTCCTCCTTTTATCTGATAATACGTTTCAATTGCTCTATCCCAATTAGATGATATTGGCCCAATTGAAACTGTATATACTTCATATCCAAAGGACTCTAAATATTCTTGAAAATCATGTTCTCCACCCCAATATTTATATCCTGCCATTTCCTCAGTTCCCCATCCCATAAATCCATGGATTAGAACAATGGGGTATTGGTTTTGAGCAGTTGAAGTATTAATAAAAAGAATATAGATTACTATAAAAATGCCAATACGCATTTTTAATCACCCTAATAGATAAATAATTGAAGTAAGGTTAGTCGGTATAATATTTCCCAAACAAAATCATCATTTCATCCGTACTCAAGAAACCAAATGTAACATCATAATCTCGCCAATTATCATATGTAGCAATTAGTCGAAAACCTTCACCTCTGTTTATTTCAAGAGGTGGGTCTAGTTTTAGCACTGGAGGATGAGAATAATCATACGATATGTAAATAAGCTCTCCATCACGATCGCCTCCTGCGATTTCAATAGAAAATTCGGTATTTAATTCATGGGCATGACTAAATAATTCAAAAACATATATTTTTTGATCAGAATACCATTCATCAGTAACAGTGGTTATTTCTCCTTTTGGTAAATTAAACCCTTGATCTCCAATCTGTAATATTCGGGCTACTTTTTCTACCTCAGAAGGATCTATCATATGAACATTGACATACAGTTCACCTGTAATCGTGGTGTCAGAATAATTAAAATAATGCGGATTGTGATCAAACCCAAATTCATTACTGTAATACAGTGCCACGCCTGGAGGAAGACTATAATCTAGCCTGCGCCATTGAGTTCCCAATCCAAATATATGGTATTGCATGGATGCTAATGTAGAAATATTTATACCTCCATTAGGATATCTAAGATTTCGCATGACACCTTCCGGAGGAACAAACGCACTTGGCATATAATTTTGAAATCCATACAATATATAATGATGACTATTGGGCCGCATCAT
>CAYTYA010000150.1:0-2290 GCA_964442015.1 uncultured bacterium | reverse complement strand
ATGTCGACGCATTACAATCCGCCATTGAAAAACGACAATTAAATTTTGAAGAGCTCACCTTGGATATTCAGGATCCAACAATGGTGAAAACCATTGAAACAGCTTTAAATAATGCTGATGAAAATCAACAGATTTTTGCGCTAGATGTCATAAAAGACATACCACTCTCACCTTGGAAACGATCATTGAACAGGTTATTAAATGAGGATAATGTCACAGTAAAAAAAGAGATCCTTAAAATTTCTATTAACGACAAAAATATTATCGATGACCAACAGATAATAGATTTAATTGAGACTGACAAAGAGCTAGATATTGATGCTATTGCAATAGCAGGGAAAAGAGGATTAAACAATGCAGAGTCAGCTATAAATAAACACTTGCAAGATTCTGAAATAGAAAAGCAGATTATTGCAGCTGCGGCATTGAATACTATAAATCCCGATTCATCAAAGGTTGCAAAAAAATTATTAATCGATGCGCTTCAATCAACAGATGAAAAATTAATCTCACTTGCAATCAATCAATTAAGTTTTGACAACAAAATCCTGTCAGATGATACACTAATACATTATTTGAATGATTCATCATTCGTGATTCGTAACGCTGCTTTATTTGTTGCAGAAATTCGACGAGAACCAAAATTTTTACCAGAAATAATATATAGCCTTGCTGATTCCCGATCAGCAATTCCTGCGCGTAAAGCATTGACAGCTTATAAACAACAGGATGTTATTAATATCCTAATTAAATATGCACAGGATAGCACTGCACGAAAATCACTTGTGATTGGTATTATACGCACATTAAAAAACTATCCAACTGAACAGTCTATTGGAATCATATTATCAAAAGTCAATCCTAAAACTCCATCAATTCAAACGGAAGCAGTTGATGTATTAATTCACATTGCTAGAGAAACACCCTTAAAAGAGAAAGACATTATTATTACTAAAGGTGAATTAATTAATACTGCAAGATATGTTTATGAAATAATAATTGCCTTATCCCAAATAGAGGATTCTAATGATAATCAACTACTTCGATATTTTCTCCAAAATGAGGTTCGAAAATTAATCCCTGTGATTATGAAACTTGGTATTATGGATAAACCTGAGACACAAATTGAAACCTATATACAATATGTACAAAACAATGAATCTGATAAATTGTCGTATGTGATAGAGTTTTTTGAAAATATATTTTCTAAAGACGAACGGAAAATCGTTAACTCTTTAATTGATTCTATATCAATCGAAGAAAAATGTCTTATTGCTAGAAAACATTTTGATAAAATCATGACAGACTTAAATCAATTCCTTGGATATTACATAACATCAAGCCAAGAATTAAAAGTAGCACTAACCTTGGATTACGCATTACGGTCAAATAATCAGGAAATTCTAAATAATATTAACTGGAAAACTCTGCCTGAAATTTTTGTTATTAAAGAATTAATCACACGGCATGCACAAAAACATTCCGATTTTTTGAAAACATTGCCAATAAATCAATATTTACTAGATTCAAAGCAGTTATCCATGTATTCTACACTCGAAAAAGCTTTAATTCTTAAAAGCATTGATCTTTTTGAAACTATCCCCAGCGAGGAATTGATTAGAGTTGCCCAAATCGCTAATGAAGAACAATTTGAAACAGATAGTTTACTATTTGAAGAAGGTGATTATGGTGATTCCATGTATATTGTAGCTAATGGAAAAGTGCGGGTTCATAAAGGTGAACGCACAATTGTAGAACTAGAAAAAGGTGCGTGTGTAGGCGAAATGGCACTATTAGATCAAGAGCCGCGATCAGCCGATGTAACTGTAAATGCTGATACTACTCTTTTAAAAATAACTCAGGATGGGTTCTATGAGCTAATGGGTAGTAATATGGAAATTATGCACGGAATTGTAAAACTAATTACCAATCGCTTACGGCAAGCAACCAACTAATTTTCCTTTAATAAATTATCAATTGCCTGATTCTTTTTTTTCTTAATAGTCTTATCTAAAGATTCTTTCCCTTCATTGATTATTTTAGCTGCTTTTTCCCCAGCAGCATTTATTTGTTCAGGATCAAATTCTCTTCCGCTAAATACCAAAAACGCAATATAGATTATAAACACCGCTGCAATCACTAGCCCTAGCTTCAGCAGCTTTTTAACAAAACTAAACAGGATAATAAATGCGAGCACCAAAGCTGCCGCAAGATGCACAGAATTTGCTGAGAAATATTCAATGATCTGTTCCATGCAAAGCCTTTAGTTTTTTACGGTTGATCATTCCAG
>CAYTYA010000149.1:0-2335 GCA_964442015.1 uncultured bacterium | reverse complement strand
TTTGGTGTTCGAGAATTTCCAATGGCAGCTATTTTAAATGGTATTGATTTACATGGTGGTCTAAAATCATTTGGTGCAACTTTCCTAGTATTTTCAGATTATGAACGACCTGCTTTAAGGCTAGCGGCTATTCAGAAATTGGGCGTAATTCATGAGTTTACTCATGATTCTTTTTATGTAGGAGAAGATGGCCCCACACATCAACCAATTGAGCATGCAATGTCTCTTAGGGCAATACCTAATTTTTATGTATTTCGCCCATCAGATGCAAAAGAAACTGCTTGTTGCTTTGAGCTAGCTTTAAAATCTAAAAATACCCCTTCCGCATTATTATTAACTAGACAAGGTGTACCTGTTAGCGCATTAGATTATGATACGATCATTGATGGTGTACAAAAAGGTGCATATATAGTAAAAGAATCGGAAGGTAATCCTGATTTAGTTTTTCTTGCAACTGGTTCTGAAGTTTCTCTTGCTCTGGATCTGGCAGATTTAATGAGTGAACGAAATGTACGCGTTGTTAGTATGCCTTGTTTTGAGTTATTTGAACAACAATCCGAATCTTATAAGAAAAGCATTATTCCTGATAGGGGTTCTATGAAGATTTCTATTGAAGCTGGAATCACACATGGATGGGAAAAATATATTGGTGTTAATGGATTATCAATAGGCATAGACCATTATGGGTTGTCTGCTCCTTACAAAGATTTGGTAGAGGAATTTGGTTTTACTGCTGCAAATATAAAGAAAAGAATTTTAGATCATTTGAATCAATTATTATGATTATCCATTTAGCTACTGATCATGCTGGCCTTGATCTTAAAAATACAATCAAATCTTATTTAATAGATAATGGTTATGAGATTAACGATCATGGCGCACATGAATATGATCCATTGGATGATTACCCAGATTTTATTTTTCCATGCGCTAAAGCAGTCGCAAAAGATACTAATAGTAGAGGTATTATACTTGGAGGTTCAGGTCAAGGAGAGGCGATGGCAGCGAATAGGGTAAAAGGAGTTCGCGCTGCAGTTTTTTATAATGGCCCACAGGAAATCATCAAGCTTTCCAGAGAGCACAATAATGCGAATATTCTTTCTCTTGGAGCACGATTTATGACAGAGGAAGAGATTTATACCGTATTGGATATTTGGTTAAAAGAACCGTTTGGAGGAGATAGACACCAAAGACGAATTGATAAACTTGATAAATAGATTGTGGCATAATCTGTTAATAACAATATTAAGTATTTTTAATCAGAATTAGATAATGGCCTTTTTATCTAATAAGGCAATTTCAGAAATCTTATACTGGGTCACTCGCAAAAAGTGGCTTATTATTTCTTTTCTTCTCAGTATTTCATTATTTTATTTCCCTTCTCCTGAAGGGTTATCCTCTGAGGGCCATCGTACTCTTATCATTGTTTTGATCGTACTAATTCTAATTATCTCAGAATCTATACCACTCCCAGCTGTAGCAATTCTAATATTGATAATGCAAGTAATATTAGGAGTAGATACCCCTGATGGAGTTGCGTCAACATTTATGAGTGACGCAGTATTTTTTATAATGGGATCATTAATGTTAGCTGTATCCATTGTTAGTCAGGGGTTGGATAAACGACTTGCCCTTGGAATTATTAATATTACTGGAAACAAAACATGGAGAATTGTAGTTGGTTTTATTTCAATTTCAGCAATTCTATCTTCTTTTATTGGAGAACATACAGTAGCAGCTATGATGCTCCCGGTTGCTCTTTCATTAATTAAAAATGCAGGTTTACCTCTAGATAAATCAACTCGATTATCTAGTTTATTATTATTTTCTATTGCATATGGATGTGCTATAGGGTCAATCGGCACACCATCAGGTGGCGGTAGAAATGTGATTATGATTGGTTATTTGTCTGAGTTTGGTTATGGTAATATTTCATATGTTAAATGGATGCTTTATACCTATCCATTATTATTATTAGAGATACCATTTGCTTCATTGGTTTTATGGTTTTCTTTTAAACCAAAACAAAAACATCTTGATTCTGCAATAAGAAAATTGAAGGTAAATGTTGCGAAATCTGGAAAACTAAATGGAAACCAAATCACAGCCATATTGTTATTTATTTTAGTTTTTCTAGGTTGGATATTTTTAAGCCCTCTTATTGGACTTGGTATTGTTGCGTTGTCGGGTGTATTTCTTTATTTGGTATTTGGTTTGATCGATTGGAAAGAAATAAGTCATAATACAAATTGGGGAGTGATATTACTTTTTGGAGCAGCAATTTCTTTGGGTATCCAAATGAAACAAACTGGTGCTGCATTATGGGTTGCTGAAA
>CAYTYA010000148.1:0-2454 GCA_964442015.1 uncultured bacterium | reverse complement strand
ATCACGCATACAATCCAATAAACGGGTCTGACAAGTTCAGACCCGTTTTTGGTTCGTAAAAAAAATATAAAAGAAAATGAAATATTAATATATGTAAATAAATTTTAGCTATGGCTAAAGATAATATTTATCTAAGAGAAGCCTCATATGATGATAAAGAACAAATCGCTGAGGTCTTATTAGATTTTTATAATATGAATGACCGTGATGAGGCAATAAAGTCTTTTACTACAGAATTAGAAAAGGATTTTCATTATTTAGTTGCGGAAGAGAATGGTAAAATAATTGGGCTAGTAACATGGTTGATGCATGGCCTTCCAAAACATGGTTTATTTGAATTAGATAGAATTTGTATACTTTCTGATGCCCGGGGTAAAGGGGTAGGAAGAATGCTGGTGGATAGATTGATTATTGATGCTACAAAATGGTATGATAAAGAAGGAGAGAGTATAAGGAAGCTCTATTTATTAACCCATGAAGACAACAAAAATGCCCATGTTTTTTATGAAAAAGTTGGTTTTGTACATGACGCAACCTTAAAAGATCATTATTATAAAAATCAAGATGAGCGTGTATATGTCATGTTTTTCTAATTTATTATATATATTACGAATGAATTAATATGTGTGGTATTGTAGGTTATATAGGCAATAAAGATCCTGTCCCTATTTTATTGAAAGGATTAAAACGATTAGAGTATAGAGGTTATGATTCTTCAGGTATCGCTCTGCTCCAAGATAACAATTTAGCTCATATTAAAAGAGCAGGAAAAGTTTCTGATTTGCAATCATTAGTTGATGATTCTTCTATAAATGGGAACTGTGGAATTGCACATACACGTTGGGCTACACATGGAATTCCAAATGATATTAACGCACATCCCCATTTAGATCATACTGGGAAAATTGCTCTAGTACATAATGGAATATTTGAGAATTATAAAACGATCAAAAATCTACTCGAAAAACGAGATATTCAGTTTACTAGCGATACAGATACTGAAGTTATTGTACAGTTAATTTCTGAATTATATTATAATAATGAAAAATTAACCTTCGAAGATTCTGTAAGAGCTGCACTTCAAGAAGTGGTTGGCGCTTATGGGATTGTTGCACTATGTGCTGATGAACCAAACAAAATAATAGCGGCACGAATGGGAAGTCCACTTGTATTAGGTGTAGGCGAAGGAGAATATTTTTTGGCAAGTGATGCATCACCCATTATTGAGCATACAAGAAACGTGATATATTTAGATGACAACGAATTTGTTATAATAGATAATGAAGAGTATTCAATTTCAAATATAAAATCAAAAAAAATAATTAGTAAAACTCTTACAAAAATTGATCTCACAATTGAAGAAATCGAGAAAGGCGAATTCCCCCATTTTATGTTAAAGGAAATTCATGATCAAAAACACTCTATAAGCGATACAATGCGAGGACGGTTAAATCTCGATGATGGGACAACCAATTTAGGAGGTATTATAAATTATTTACCTAATATCCTATCAGCATCAAGAATTTACATTACTGCTTGTGGAACATCTTGGCACGCTGGATTAATTGGGAAACATTTAATTGAAGAGTATGCTCGAGTGCCTGTACATGTTGAATATGCATCTGAATTCCGGTACCGAAATGCTATAATTGATCCTAATACAATAGTCATAGCAATTAGCCAATCTGGGGAGACAGCTGATACCCTTGCAGCTATAAAAAAAGCAAAAGAACTCGGTGCTATTACTCTTGGTATTTGTAATGTGGTTGGAAGTTCAATTTCTCGAGAAACAGATGCAGGTATTTTTACGCATGCAGGACCAGAAATAGGCGTTGCTTCAACAAAAGCATTTACTGCGCAAGTAACAGTCCTTATAATGCTTGCGCTAAATATTGGTAGGAAAAAGGGGTTATCAAAAGATCGAGGAAAAGAATTAATTAATGCACTAAAGAGAATCGATCAAGATGTTTCAGATATTCTTAGCAATATTGATAATATTAAGAATGTTGCTAAATTGACATCAACAGCTAATCATTATCTATACCTTGGTAGGGGAATTAATTTCCCAGTTGCATTAGAAGGGGCGCTAAAATTAAAGGAAATATCATACATCCATGCTGAAGGTTATCCTGCTGCAGAAATGAAACATGGTCCAATTGCATTAATTGATGAAAAAATGCCTGTAGTTTTTATTGCGCCTCAAGATGATACGTTTTATAAAGTCTTATCAAATATAGAAGAAGTAAAAGCACGTGGTGGGATAGTTATTTCAATCACTGATAAAATAAATAGTTCTATAAAATCTATTTCTGATTTTGTGTTAGCAGTACCTAAGACTCATAAATATGTGTTTCCAATAACCAGTTCAATTATTTTGCAAATTTTAGCATATGAACTTGCAGTTTATAGAAAGTGTGAAATTGATCAACCAAGGAATTTAGCAAAATCAGTCAC
>CAYTYA010000147.1:0-2495 GCA_964442015.1 uncultured bacterium | reverse complement strand
TAATATTTATTTATCTTATTATTATATATTCGTTTACCTTCAATAGATAATTGAGAGAATGCAACACTAATAAACAGTAGTAATGTGATATACCTACGCATATCCTAATCTACTCATCATCCCACAAACAAAAAACCCCGCGAATGTGGGACTTGATTGTTAAATGCTGGTATTACTTTAATTCTCGCCTGTGATATAATTCCAGATACTTTGGTTATAAATTAAACATGATGAAAACTGCAATATTTGTTGATGTGCAAAATATTTATTATACCACACGGGATACTTTTAAACGTTCCTTCAACTATAGACGATTTTGGAATCAAATAGAATCTGAAGATGAAATAATTAAAGCGAATGCTTACGCTATAGATAGAGGAGATGAAGGGCAACAAAAGTTTCAATACGCTTTACAAGCTATTGGGTTTAATGTGAAACTAAAGCCTTATATATCCAGAGTAGATGGTAGTGCTAAGGGGGATTGGGATGTGGGCATAACCATCGATATTTTAGAATCAGCTGAAGAAGTAGAAAAAATAATTCTGCTATCAGGCGATGGTGATTTTGATTTAGTTGTGCGAAAAGTAATAGATAAATATGGATGCATCGTGGATATATATGGGGTGCAAGAATTAACAGCGAACTCTCTCATAGAATCTGCTTCAGAATTTTATTCTATATCAAATAAGTTTTTAGTTTAATCATTTTTTGACTTGAAAAATGTATCTGTTACAAAACTAATCCCTCAAACAAAAAACCCCACGAATGTGGGGCTTGATGTTGTAAAAAGGGGAAATCTATTTCATTACCAACTCGCTGATCCATACCCAATTATAATAGCACCACCATCGATTTTTCTCATATCATGATTGATGCCAGAGACTGTTCCATTACTAAAAGTTTTTACAAACCCTATCGGTTCGGCTGCACTCCATTCTACATTATACTCAGAATCCAATTTTGTTACAGCATACGCTGATGCCATAAAATACCCACCATCTTCTGTCTGATGAATCCACCCACTGCCACTAGTGTAGTCATCATATTTTTTTCTCCATTCTTCATTCCCTTCTGAATCAGTCTTGATTAAAGTTGCATATGGTGGAGGATCAGTTAAACAATATAAAAGATATCCATTGTCATTTGTGCTTATAAAATCCAATGCATGGAAAGGCTTTAATTCATCATCTGGCCAAATTTTCCGCCAAATTTCCTCACCTTCGCTATTTATTTTTAACAAAAATATTGGTTCTCTATTGACGTCGACCCATCCCGTTCCTCCACTATGAGAGGCTCCGAATATTGTAAAATCTTCACCGACACTAATAATAGCTTTCGCATGTCTTAATCCAGAATATTCTGCCTGCTTCAAAATATTTCCAGTATCATAATCTAATATTAAAAATGTTGGGCGCGCGAGCGCGGCTTCTGAGCCGCCGATATATCCTATAAATGCGATATTACCATTTTCATTCTCTAATAATTCACTATAACGACTCCAATAATATATACCAGAAAGGTTTTTTGTCCAGATTACCTCTCCATTAGTATCCATCATAATGACATTTATAAAATGATCTAAACCCGGTGCAATAACAATTAAATCGCCATTTGATGTTTCAATCAATGATTTCCCGATATCTGTATAAGGCCAATAGGTTAAAGAGCTATAATCTTCATAATCGATTTGTTTCCGCCACTGTTCTTGTCCTTGACTATTTAGCTTAACAATATCCCGCACGCCCGCATCTTCAGTGTAGCAGCAGCCACCCCAATTGACAGCGTCAAAAAGACCATAGACCATGTAACCACCATCTGATAACGGCGTAATAGATGATCCTAAATCCCAGATACCCTCATGAAAATAGTTTTGCCATAATAGATCACCATTATCACTTACTGCATAAACTATCATGTCTGCGATATCTTTTGTGTTTTCGTATTCTTGATCGCATAATGGTGTAAATGAGGATATATCATCCTTTATTTTCCCACAGGTAAATTCTAAATGCTCATTACTATAGTCATAAGAAACTACTATCAGACTATCAGATATAATTTGAACGATTCCATTGCTGATGTCACTATCTTCATTAGAGATATTTAAAATAGTATCTATAGATGATTCAGATATATCGAAAACTTTAATTGAGTAGCAACTAACTGTATCGTCACAACTATCTCCTAAAAAATCAAAAATTGAAACTCCATCTATATCAATTGTCAGATATTGAATGTCGGAACCGCCACAATCATCATCATTGTATAAATAAGTTCCATAATAGGATGGGAGATCAATTGGTACCACATCAGATTGGGGGTCTGCGGCATCTTCTGTACATGTTACTAATAAGAAAATAAATGGAATAAATAGTAATAATGTGATACGTTTAGTCATACCAAAATCTACCCATCATCCCACAAACAAAAAACCCCACGAATGTGGGGGTTATTGCTTCAATTCTATTATTAGAATAACTAATAATCAGAATTCT
>CAYTYA010000146.1:0-2843 GCA_964442015.1 uncultured bacterium | reverse complement strand
ATAAACATTTCGCTACCGAATTGAAATTCTAAAGGATAAATTTCCAAAGTTAAAAATTGATGCGATTATAATCTGAAGTCATAATGAAGCTATATAAATTACTTATTTTTTCTATTCCCCTGATAGTGAGCGCACAAAGCGACCTCTACCCCGTTGAAGATTATTTTGGGGGGGGCATTGGCTATAGCCCCATGTACATGATGCTTGATTCAATTCCAGGAACAAACCAATTAAAAAAAGTTGGCCTTAACCCAGATGATTTTAACAACCCTTTTGTTGTTCATGGTGGAGAGGGATTTACACAAATTTCTGGTCGATGGAGATTGGGAGGATATGCCGGTATTGGAACATCAAGAATAAGTAATGCATTAAGTGTTGTTCTTGCTATAGATAATAATGGACTAGCTGGAATTCAAGACACTATAACTCCAGCGCAAGGAGGAAACCCTCAGTATGCTGCAGATAGAACTGAATCATATACTGGGATTTTTGTTCCAACTGTGGAGGCAAAATTCACTTTTATGATTAGTTCGGTAACTATGGAATATGTAGTGCCAATCTTTCGGGATTTGGAAGTTGCTAGTGGTGCAATGTTTGGACTTGGAAGAACGATCATTTCAATAGATCAAAACACCGGTACACCAAGGTGGGATTCTAGTTTTAATAATAATTATGGAGATGTTCAAAATAATAATCTTATATATGAGGTCAATACAGAACAAGAGATTCAAGACTTACAAAATTCATATTTACCACCAACATCAATCAGTACCGGTATGACAAATTTGAGTGGAACATTTTTTAACTTTCAACCATATATGGCGGTTAAATGGCAAATAACTGATCGCGTTGGTCTCAGAATAAGCATTGGATATAATAAAGGTGTAATTCAGGCTGGTCAATGGAAGTTAAATGATAGATTTCAAATTAGTGATTCGCCAAAATCGGCTTTATCTGCGCTTTCATTCAGAACAATGATATATTTCGGCTTATAATTAGACCATATTAATTTTAACTAATCATGAAACAATCATATAAATCCCGAGTACATTTTTCTTTTCTCACAACCATTATTGTGATTTCCATAATTATTGCGCTACCTTCCGTTAGGAACCTTTATTCTGCCACCAAGGATACTTACCGTATTATTGAAAATAAATTCAGAATTTTTAATCAAATGATTCAGTATGTTAACGAATATTATTATGATGAAGTTGATTTAGAAAAAATATGGGATGGCGCATTCCATGGGTTTATGGAAAAGCTTGATCCACATTCAGTATATATACCACCAAAAAAACAAGAAGAAATCGATGAGATTTTTCGCGGTAAATTTCAAGGGATTGGAATAGAGTTTGATATATTGGATGGATATATAACTGTAATCGCTCCTGTGGCTGATAGTCCATCGGAAATAGCTGGTCTTCACCCTGGTGATAAAATAATTGAAATAGATGGAAAAGATGCTTACGGAATTACTAAAAATGAGGTTATGAAAACGTTGCGTGGCTCTAAGGGGTCAAGCGTTGATCTAATAATTGCCAGATTAGGGCAAGAGTCATTTCCAGTTACAATAATTAGAGATATTATCCCTATTTATAGTGTTCGCGCTTCTCTTATGCTAGATAATCAAACAGGATATATATGGCTAACAAGATTTACAGCAACCTCATCTAAAGAGATGAAGAGTGCAATAAAAAAATTAGATGGTCTTGGTATGAGGCGTATGATCCTTGATTTAAGAAACAATACTGGTGGTTTTTTAGAACAAGCTGCTGAAATAGCAAATATGTTTATAACCACTCGCGATACTCTTGTGTATACTATTGGAAAACATAACAACACTAATGAGGTGTTTATGGCAAGGCCTTCTAAAGGGAGATCAGATTACCCTCTAATAATCTTACTTAACAGAGGCTCTGCTAGCGCTAGTGAAATTGTTGCCGGAGCAGTTCAAGACCTTGACAGAGGCCTAATAGTAGGTGAAACAAGTTTTGGTAAAGGGCTGGTCCAAAGACAGCTAGGATTGCGTGATGGATCTGCAATAAGAGTTACGATAGCTCGTTACTTCACTCCAAGTGGGCGTTTAATTCAAAGACCTTTTGAGAACGGAAACACAAGAGACTATTATTCTGAATTATATAATAAAGATAGGGAAGCAATTATTGACTCATTAAAAGAACTTAGGCCAAAACATAAGACTAGATCAGGAAGAATTGTTTATGGTGGCGGTGGAATTACCCCCGATGAATATATTCCATATGAATCAAATTTAAATAAGAATACTCAAAAAATTATTGGAAGCCAAAAAAGGCCATTGTTTAACTGGGGAACAAAATTTGTTTCTGAATATGGCGATTCTTTAGTAAGCTTTGAAAATTTCAAAGAATCATGGCTAATTAGTAATTCAAATTATAATGATTTTTTAAATTATTTAGTTGAACTAGAAATTAATTCTGATACAACTGAATTTTTTATTGATGAAACATACATAAAAAATATGATAAAATCTGAAATTGCTGGGGCAAAATGGGGAAAAGATATGCTATGGAGTATTAGATTAATGCAAGATAATCAAATAATAGAAGCCCTAAAATATTTTGATCAAGCAGAAGAATTTTTATCTTTAAATTGAATTAAATCTTATAGATTTTAATAATTTTACTTGAAAATGCAATTTTAACAGTTTTCTAAAAGCTTATGGATAGACAAAAAAATTAAATTAAATTCGCGACTGTTCATTTTTTTGAATATATTTTTAATATTTTAGAGGTAAAAGATAAAATGAAATCGAACAATATTAACGGAGGTTTAATAATATGGTAGAATATTTTATTAATGGT
>CAYTYA010000145.1:0-2868 GCA_964442015.1 uncultured bacterium | reverse complement strand
CTGTCAAGCCGGAGGTCGCGAGTTCGAGTCTCGTCGGTCCCGCAATAAAAAAACCCTATCAAATGATAGGGTTTTTTTATTACATAATTACATTAAGAATAAAATTATAATAATTTTCCTAAAAGTGCCATCAAATCTACTACTCTATTAGAATATCCCCATTCATTATCATACCAGTTTAGGGTTTTAACAAAAGTATTATCAATAACTCTTGTAAATGGTGCATCAAAAATAGATGAATGTTTGTTTCCAATAATATCCGTTGAAACTATGGGTAAATTTGAATATTCAAGCACATCTGACATAGGACCTTCTTTAGAAGCCGCCAATACGGCATCATTAATCATATCAATAGTTACATCTTGGTTTAATCTAACATTAAGATCAACAACTGAGCCATCTGGGACAGGAACGCGCATAGCTATTCCATCTAGCTTTCCATTCAGTTCTGGCAAAACCTTACCAACAGCTCGAGCAGCACCCGTAGTGGTTGGAATCACATTTTCAGCAGCTGCCCTGCTTCTTCTCCAATCAGAATGCGGAACATCTGCCAATCTTTGATCATTTGTATATGCATGAATTGTATTAATAACACCTAATTCAATACCAAAATTATCATTTAGCACTTTTGCCATTGGGGCTAAACAATTTGTTGTGCAACTTGCATTTGAAATAATTTGATGCTCTTTTTGCAGTCCATGATCATTAACACCTAGAACTACCATATAATCAATCTCATCTTTTGGTGGAACTGTTAAAATTACTTTACTACAACCGGCGTCTAAATGTTTTTGAAGTTGTTCTCTTTGACGAAAAATTCCTGTTGATTCCACAACAATATCTATTCCAAGATCTTTCCAAGGTAATTTTTCAGGTATTCGCTCAGATATCAATTTTACATGTTGATCTCCTGCTGTTAACATATCATCTTTTAAATGCACATCGCCAGGAAAACGCCCCATAACCGTATCATACTTTAATAGATAGACAAGGGCTTCTTTATCAAAAATATCATTTATAGCAACAAGTTCTATATCTTGTCGTTGATTTAATACACGAAATACTGAACGTCCAATTCGTCCAAAGCCATTAATAGCTACTCTAATCATGAACGATCCTTAGAATAAAGCTCAATTGTATCAATTATCCTTTTCGCAAATCCCCACCCATTATCATACCAACATATAGTCTTTAATAGCTTATCAGCAGTAATCATTGTTGCTTTCGCATCAAACACCATTGTTTCTTCTCGACCGTTAACATCGCTTGATACAATCGGGTCATCAGTATACCCTAATAAATTTTTATAATCATTTTCTGAATTCTTTTTCATAACAGCATTCAACTCTTCAATAGTTGGCAACGTTTGAAGTTCAGTAGTAAGGTCAACACATGAACCATTAGGTACAGGAACATTAAATGCTATACCATCTAATTTTCCAGAAAATTCAGGCATTAATTTTTCAATTATTTCTGGGGCGCTTGTTGTGTTAGGAATTATATTTTCAACGGCGGAGCGACTACGTCTTAAATCTATCCCTACAGCATCTGCAAGAGGCTGATCAGCAGTGTATGCATGAATAGTAGTCATCATTGCTTTTCTTACAGAAAAATGTTTGTCTAAAATTTTTAACATTAATGCTAATACTTGGGTAGTTGATGAAGTAGCGGAAATGATTTTATCACTTTTATTAATAGTTTCTTCATTAATACCTGGAATCACTATTCGATCAATATCATCATTAGGAGTCCTAGTAACTAAAACTCTCTTTGCACCAGAATGCAAATGCTGTTCTAATTCTTCTTTATTTAAATATTTACCAGTTGCATCTATAACAAAGTCAACATCAAAAGTGTCCCACGGAATAGTCCCAGGCTTTCCACCAGAAAGGATTCTAACATTTTGATCTTCAGAAATAAAATAATTACCTTCAACTTTTATTTTATCATCTAAAGATCCATGAATTGAATCTCTCATTAATAAATAGTGTAATGCTTCGGCATGCCCAAGATCGCTAATTGCAACAAAATTTAAATTAGGGTTAGTATAACCCAGTCTAAATATATTTCTTCCTATTCGACCAAATCCAAATAGGGCTATATTAATTTTTTTACTCAGTGAAATTTCCTATAAAGTTTTAGAGTGTAGAATTTAATATTTTTTTGTTATTATAAAATAACCAATAAATTAAAGTATTGTTTGTAACGTAATAATTTGGAAATGAATATAAAGGTAGCCAATAAAAATGAAATTTGACACAAAAGTTATTCACGCAGCTATTAAACCAGATCCTGATACCGGATCAATCGTCACTCCTATTCATCAAACAGCAACATATGTAATGAATAAAGTTGGTCAAGATAAAGGGTATGATTACACTCGTTCAGCTAACCCAACAAGAAAAATCATGGAAGATCATCTTGCGGCACTTGATAATGGAAAATTTGGCATAGCTTTTGCCAGTGGGATGGCCGCTATAGATAGTAGTTTAAAATTATTAAAATCTGGAGATCATGTTATCTGTTCTGATGATGTATACGGCGGTACATATAGGTTATTTGACCAATTATTAGTTAATTATGATTTACATTTTTCATTTGTTGATACTTCTTTCCCCAATGAAGTTGAAAATGCAATTACACCTAAAACAAAAATGATTTGGGTTGAAACTCCTACTAATCCATTATTGAAAATTACTGATTTAAATGCAATATCTAAGATCGCAAAAAAGAATAATTTATTATTTGCAGTTGATTCAACCTTCAGTACTCCAGTTTTCTTAAAACCACTTGATTTTGGAGCAGATTTGGTAATGCATAGTACCACAAAATATATAACTGGACATAGTCAATTAATAGGCGGCATTC
>CAYTYA010000144.1:0-2917 GCA_964442015.1 uncultured bacterium | reverse complement strand
CATTACCCAGTGTCAATTCAAGTGTACCACCATAATTTCCTGCACCAGCATAATTGACATATATTTCCCCAAAATCAGCCGTGTCCGGATCTGCCCAGATATCCCCAGCACCTACAACACTCATTTGGGCCGAGAGCACCTCTTCCGGACTAACAGGATCATTACTTGAAACTATAATATCAGCGGAATATTCTCCACCAAACATACCGCTAGCATCAAAAATAATATCTACATCTGATGATGAACCAGCTGATACTGTACCTGATTCTGGCGACATATGTATTGCATCATATTTTCTTGTCCTAGTGTATGAAAATCCACCGCCTTGGCCGCTTTCAGTCCAGCTATGAAACTGCACTTCATAGTAAATATCATCCTCAATAAGATGCATAACCATCGGCTTATTATTAGGTATTAAATCACCATTTAAGACAGTGCCAACATTATGCCCTAACATCATTACAAAATCAGTATCAAAGATTAGTGTATCAATCTCTTCAAATGTTCCGATTGCCCATTCTACGGCATCTGGTCCATGAGGATGCCAACCAAACATTTCATTAAAGGCATTGAAAATAGCACCAATATCACCCCGGGTGATCCAGACATTATCGGCAACCCTATCCTGATTTTCTGGAAGTGACCAATCGGCATAGTCATCCTTGGTGAAAGTGAAGGAATCCAAGGTGTTCCAATCTGTGCTACTATTCCAGCGAAGGTCATTAACTCCGCTATTAGTGATGGTTGCTGTCTGGGTCACTGTCTCTCCTGTATTTAGATGAACCGAGATTGAATCCGGTTCTACTGCTATTACCGGTGGCTCAAGAGCATTCGCATATACAGGAATAGTTACAATTCCTTCATCGGGATCATCAGACACTATTGTAATTGTACCATTGTCCGTACCTACACCTGTGGTTGTATATATCACATCCAGAATTATCTCCTCATCATAGTCAATAGTTGCAAAATTCTGTGAAACCACGAAGGCAGTATTATCTACCGAAATACTGCTTACATTTAGAACATCTGTACCATCATTGCCCAATGTTAATTCCAGTGTAGCACCATAATTTACTGAGCCATCATAATTCACATATACTTCCCCAAAATCCAGAGTATCCTGATCTACCCAGATATCAGAGGAGCTTGTAACACTCAAATGCAACGGTACTGCCACTTCCGGATAATCAGGATCATTACTCGAAACTATAATATCGGCGTAATATTCATCACCAAACAAACCGTTCGCATCAATAATAATATCTACATCTAATGATGAACCGGCTGAGACTGTACCTGATTGTGGAGAAATTGATATTGCATCAAATATATTATTTTCTATAACTCTAGTGTATGAAAATCCACCTCCTTGGCCACCTGTAGTCCAGCTATGAAAATACACTTCATAGTAAACATCATCCTCAATAAGATGCATAAGGATTGGAAGATTATTTGGTATAAAATAATTATTTAAAGAATCCCCAACGCTGTGTCCCAAAACATCTGCACCAAAATTCTCAAAAACTACAGAACCAATATCATCAAATGATCCAGCTGCCCATTCTGTTCCTTCCGGCTGATGGGGATGTTCATCACCATCTTCACTATAGGCATTGAAAATAGAACTATTATTAGCCCGGGTAATCCAGATATAATCGGTGACCCTATCCTGATTTGCTGCGAGCGTCCAATCGGCATAATCAGCTTTGGTGAAAGTGACGGAATTCAAAGTGCCCCAATCAATTTCCATATCCCAATTAAGGTCACTATCACCATTATTAGTAATTGTTAGTGTCAAGGTTTCTGTCTCACCTGTATGTAGATCAGCCGATAATGAATCCGGAGATAATGCTATGGTTGGTGTTGCAGATGTTCGACTATAGGAAAACCCTCCGCCACCGTTATTGCCTCCAGAATAAGATGAAAAAGTCACATCAAAGTAAAGGTCCTCTTGAGGCAAATAAAGGGACACAGTATGATTAATGATTGAAGATGGCGATCCACCATGCATCAAGACAAAACTTGTGTAATCCGCTGAGTTAGAAACAGCGGTTGTGGTATCAGACCAAAGGGTGGCTACTGGTGAACCAGAACTTCCAGAATAGCCAGCTTCCTGTGCAAAATTAAAAATACTTTGGGTATGTTTACGTGTAAGCCAAACATTATCAGTAATACGGTCTTGATTTTGTTCAAGAGTCCAGTCTGCTGAATCAGCTTTCGTGAAAACGACTGTATCAGCTAACAATCCGTTTGCTATAAAAACAAACAATAAACTTGCGTTTATAATTAAATCATTTACTCTTCTTAATCTCACTATTGCCTCCTATTATTATTCTAAAAGTAGTATGAAGATAATCTACGATGATGATAACTAAATATACAAAGTTGATAAATCAATATCTAGAAACAGAAACCTGCCAATACGCAGGTTTCTGATCAATGAATCTGTCTTCAAATATATTACGACTTTTGTTTTTTAACTGTCTCTTCTAGAATTTCTTTCTCATAATTTTTAGTTACTTTATAATTTGTTCTAGTTTCATCATTATGATGTGTTCTCTTTTTTTGAATATCTTCTAATTCTAAATGTCTCGTACAATGTTTTGTAATTGACTTTTTATTTTTTAGATAAAAAATTTCTTTATAATCCGAATCACTATAATGATGCAATTTGAAATTAGTGCTTACTAAATGACCACCGCTGATCAAAAGTGTTATACTAAATAGAGTTTCTAAAATCATACTTAACATGTTTATATCTTAAGATTAATTTAATCTAAAAAGATCAAGTCCTAATATCTAGTAATATCCTTATTTCTTTCTTAAAAATAGATTCAAGTAAATGGATTAACTGTCAGCCGCCGCCATTTCTACCGCCGACCAGACTCGCCAGATATTCTTATAGCAAATCTTT
>CAYTYA010000143.1:0-2987 GCA_964442015.1 uncultured bacterium | reverse complement strand
TAGAAAAAAAGAATAATAAATAAGAATTAATGCAACAAATTCTTTCATATTTGTTGATAAATTTGCGTTGTTTATTAAACCAAGAAAATAACTTTTGAAAGTAGCAATTCTAACTGCCGGTGGCTTAGCGCCATGTTTATCTGCATCTATTGGTGCATTATTAGATAACTATTCAAAAGAACTGCCAGAAGCTGAATTGTTTGGTTATTTATATGGATATCAAGGACTTTTAAAAGGGGACTTGTTTCAGTTTCCTCCAACTAATGATATGGATGTAAATCAATTATTTGAGTTTGGTGGAAGTTTATTAGGTAATAGTAGAATCAAGCTTACCAATGCAGAAGATTGTATACGTAGAGGTTTAGTTGCGGAGGGAGACCTCCCTTTAGAAATAGCAGCTAAACAATTACAAAAAGATAAGATCAATATTTTACATACAATTGGTGGTGATGATACCAATACAATGGCAGCGGCACTGTCTAATTACCTTTCAGAAAATAACTATGACCTTACTGTTATAGGATTACCAAAAACTGTTGATAATGACATCATTCCAATTAAACAATCATTGGGTGCTGATACTGCGGCTGATCAAGGATCCATTTTCTTTCAGAATATTGTAAATGAAAATACTTCAAACCCAAAAACTTTTATTATACATGAAGTAATGGGTCGTCATTGCGGGTGGCTAACAGCAGCAACTGCAAGAAAATATCGTTCATCCTTATTAAATAAAGGATTTAATAGTTCGGTTTTATTACATAGAGAAAGCTGGGATATTGATGCTATTTACATACCCGAGATGAAAATTGATTTAAATCAGGAAGCAAATAGATTAAAACATACTATGCAAGATAAAGGCAATGTGAATATTTTTATAAGCGAAGGATCCTGCCAAGAAGAAATATTAACTGATATGAAGAACAATAATCAAGAAATTAAAAAGGATGCCTTTGGACATGTCCGTCTTGATAAGATTAATCCTGGTCTATGGTTATCTAATCAATTTTCCTCAAGCATTGGTGCTGAAAAAACTTTAGTTCAAAAGAGTGGTTATTTTTCGCGATCAGCAGCACCAAACAACTTTGATTTGGATTTGATTAAAAATTCTGCAGCGTATGCTGTCCAATGTGCAATGAATCATCAATCAGGAGTTGTTGGATTAGATGAAGATGGTAATGATGTATTAAGCACTATTAATTTTGATCGGATAAAAGGTGGTAAACCATTTGATACTAATATTGCCTGGTTTCAAGAAATGCTACAGGACATTGGACAAAGTCATTTATGACGCAAACGCATAATTTAAAAGATTTGGCTCCCCATTTTTTGCGTGCTACTGAGCAAGCTGCAATTGCAAGTGGTAAGCTAAGAGGGTGTAATGATAAAAATAAAGCAGATGATGCTGCTGTGAATGCAATGAGGAAAGTATTTGATGGCATTCCTGTTCATGCCAGAGTTGCAATTGGTGAGGGAGAGATGGATAAAGCGCCGATGTTATATATTGGAGAAGAAATGGGAATGGGCGTTCACGATTCTTCATTGCCAAAAGTGGATATTGCTGTTGATCCATTAGAATGCACTGCACATTGTGCAGAAAACTTGCCAAACTCTATTTGTGTTCTGTCGGTTGCACCAAGAGGACATTTATTACATGCGCCGGAGTGTTATATGGATAAAATTGCAGGATCTGCTGAGCTAAAAGGCCATATATCATTGAATAATTCCGTTGAAAATAATATAAGATCTATATCTTCAGTTACCGGGAAAGAATTAAAAGATATAAAAGTGATTGTTCTGAATCGACCAAGAAACAAAGACACAATCAATACATTGATTGATTTAGGAGTACAGTTAGATTTGATTCAAAATGGAGATATTGTTGGTGCAATGCGCGCAGTCAATGGGGACGCAGATTTATTATTAGGTATTGGTTCGGCACCCGAAGGCGTAATCTCTTCTGTAGCTGTAAAAGGTTTAAATGGAGTATTTCAAGGGAAAATGTGGTTTCATGAAAAGAGCTATCAACAAAAAGTTGAAAAAGTTTTAAATAATGATGCACATAAAATTTGGGATGAAGATAATTTATGCACCTCAAATGATGCTATTTTTGTAGCAACAGGGGTTTGTGATGGTTGGATACCCGGGGTTCAGTATAATGATGATTCAGCAAATACATGGAGCAGAATTATTTTTGTTGAAACTGGTGAAATAAAAACCATCGAATCAGTTCACAGTTTAAAATAAGAGGAAAATATGGATCACTCATCATTAGTAGATATCGCAAATGCAATGGTACAAAAAGGAAAAGGAATTTTAGCTGCAGATGAAAGTACACCCACATGCAAAAAGAGATTTGATAGTATTAATGTGGAAAGCACAGAAGAAAATCGTAATAAATATCGTAATATGTTATTTACGGCAGATGGTATAGAAAATTATATCAGTGGTGTTATACTGTTTGATGAAACTCTTCGTCAAAGCACTATGGAAGGTGGCGTTCCTTTTCCAGATCATTTAACAAAGTTAGGTATTCTACCTGGTATCAAAGTAGATAAAGGGGCAAAACAGTTAGCAAATACAGGCGATGAAAAAATCACAGAAGGGTTGGATGGCTTACGAGATCGTTTAAAAGAATATTATGAGCTTGGTGCACGATTTACTAAATGGCGTGCAGTGATAACTATAGGTGAGAATATGCCAACCCCTTACTGTATGTCTGCAAATGCACATGCCCTAGCTCGGTATGCTGCTTTGTGCCAAGAACAAGGTCTTGTACCAATTGTAGAGCCAGAAATTTTAATGGATGGAACGCATAGCATTGATGAAAGCTATCAACTTACTACAGAAACACTCTATAATGTCTTCTATGAATTAGTTTCTCAAGGTGTAGAACTCGAAGGAATGGTTCTAAAGCCTAATATGGTTTTATCTGGATATGATTGTTCTGAGCAAGCTTCTGTGGAACAGGTTGCTGAAATGACTGT
>CAYTYA010000142.1:0-2987 GCA_964442015.1 uncultured bacterium | reverse complement strand
AATTATGCTGGTGCAGGAAATTATGGTGGTACACTTGAATTGACACTGGGTAATGATGGAACGGATACTCTAAATATAAGTAGTATTACGGTAGATAATACTTCCTTCACAGTTTCACAATCTTCTGCAAGTATTAATTATGATGAGAGAATAATGCTGGATGTGGGGTTTTCGACAGCCGATGGAGTAGGTGCGCACAGTGGTACAATTACAATAGCGTCTGATGATCCGGATCAAGCGACATTTACTATTCCTGTATATGTAAATGCTGTTGAGCCGCCGGTAATAACAGCATCACCGGATGCATTATCGGCCGATTTAAATGTAGGCGATACTCTGGATCAGGTAATTGCAGTAACCAATAGTGGAGCGAGTGATCTTATTTATGAAATTGATCTATATAATCAATCGCGGCAACAAAGCCGCAGATCAGTAGCTAGCCAAGTTGATTCTCGAAGGAACCCGATACCATTTAAAGGAAATTTTGACGTTTTGGAAAGTGAAACACGCCAAAAGTATCGTAGATCTCTACAGAAATTAAATAATACTGTAGGTAACGATGATTCAGAAAGATCTAATCACGCAAGACATTCCAGAGATGCAAGTCGTTCGTGGCAATTATTATACACGGATGCAAATGAATCTGTGCTTACTATTGATGTTGGAAACGTATACGGGGATATAAATGAAGAAGAATTATTAATAAAATGGGATAGTTATGTTGGATGGACTAATACATCTGGGATTGCAACCATGTTTATTTATATTGATGCGGACCAAGACCCAAGTACCGGTAGGCCAATGTGGGAGATGGTTCCTTCGTGGAACATTGGTGCAGAAGGGATGATTGTAAGATATCATGATAATTGGGCTAAATTAGTGCATTTTGCATATGACCCACTCTATGGTGAATGGGTTGGATATGATGTTGATACTTTGACAACTAATAGCGTAGAGCCATATGGTAATGAGGTAATTCTTGGTGTGAATAAAATCTATTTTGATGGAACATATACAACGTATAATGTTGATGGCATAAATTTTGGTATGGTTGTAGATAATTTAAATGAAACAAATGTGGACATAGTACCAAGTTGGGCGGCTGCTGGCGCAACACCATTTATTAGTTTTGATTTTTCACCAAAATGGTTATCCTTCGATTTGCAAACTGGGGTAATTCCTGCGGGTAGTAGTCAAGATATTATAGCAACTTTAAATAGTTCCGGAATGCTGGGGGGAGAATATTTTGCAGATATCGTCTTTTTTAGCAATGATCCATTAAATCCAAACTATTCAATATCAGCGCAGATGAATTTAACTGGAATACCGGATATTTCTGTCCTAGATGAAACAGTGGATTTTGGTATATCCTATGCAGACTATTCAGATCAGGCATCTTTTGCACTTGAGAATACTGGAACTGATGTGTTGGAAATTGAAAATATTACAACGGATAGTGAAAATCTTACGGTAGCTGTAACATCTTTTGAAATTTCTCCATTAGAGACCGATTCAATTCATCTTTCTCTTGTTGGAACTGATTTGGGTGATTTCAGTGCTAATGTGACTATTACTTCCAATGATCCGGATCAACCTACTCTTACTGTACCGGTAACTTCCATAATTGTTGTTGCACCAAATATTGGAACTGACCCAGAAGCATTTGATCTAACGGTAGAATCTGGAGAGATTATTTCTGAGACACTTACTATTGCCAATACAGGTGGTAGCGATCTGGATTTTGATGTTGAGGTTGAATATACCAATCGTGATCAAGATGGCGGTGGGCATGATGACTTACTTACAAATACTGAGTTACAAATAAGGATTACAACTGATGATTGGCCAAATGAAACTTCATGGGATTTGTATACCAGTTCAGGTGAATATATTGATGGGATAGTCCCAGGTGATTTACAGTGGACAAATACTGAAAATATATGGGATGTTGAATTGCAACCCGGTGATTATGTTTTCACGATCTATGATGCATGGGGTGATGGAATTTGCTGTCTTTATGGTTCTGGAGAGTATAGTCTATATTTGGATGGTAGTTTAATAGGCTCTGGTGGAGAATTTGGAGCAGCTGAGTCTGTACATTTCTCAGCCGGCAGTGGTCAATGGTTGAGTATAGATCCTCCATCTGGAGTAGTGGCAGCAGATGCATCAACTGATATTATGCTCAATGTCGATGCCTCATCATTAGATCCTGGTAATTATAATGGTGAGATTTATATAATCAGTAACGACCCTGATAATGGATATGTAACGATTCCATTAAGTGTAACAGTAAATGGAATGAGTTCTGAGAACGAAGCATTGCTGCCTGAAGAGTTTGCTTTGCATCAAAATTATCCTAATCCATTTAATCCTGTGACAACTCTTAGATATGATTTGCCTGAGAATAGTATGGTTAATATTAAGGTTTATGATATGCTAGGTAGAGAAGTAAGGACCCTAGTGAATCAAGTGCAAGATGCTGGATTCAAATCGATCATATGGGATGCAACAAACGATTATGGTAAGTCAATAAGTGCAGGTATTTATTTATATCAGATTCAGGCTGGTGATTTCATTCAAACGGAAAAGATGGTTCTGTTAAAATAGAATTTTATTTAAATATTAAGCCTCACTTTATAGAGAGGCTTAATATTTAAATTATAATGAGTATATTTTATTATGGATAAGCGTGGTACGCTAATATTTATTGCTACGACATCTATCATTCTAATTATTTCATTCTGTTTTAAGCAACAACACTCAAATGCTTACAGTAGCATTCATGATAAAACTATAATTGATGAAAACCTCGAGTATAAAGAATACTCTCCTAGACCTACAGATTTAATTATATCCCGCTCTGATTATGCAAATAAGTTGTATGGTTTTTGGCTTGGTCAATGTATAGCAAATTGGACAGGGCTGGTTACGGAAATGGATAAAATAGGTAATATTGGTGAAATAAAGACCGGACAATTTTATACTCG
>CAYTYA010000141.1:0-3014 GCA_964442015.1 uncultured bacterium | reverse complement strand
TGAATGTCCTCCGCAGTAAGAAATTCCGGATTGAAGACCGCCTATCAATTGTTTAAGTATATCTTGAACTGCTCCTCGATAAGGAACCACTCCTTCTACTCCTTCAGGAACAATATCGAATACATCTGAACTCATATTTTCTCGCTCCCTTTTACTCATATTTGCACCATAGCCTGCCATACCTCTAATAATTTTTGCACGTCTACCGTCTTTAATTAGTATCTCTCCTGGACTCTCATCCGTTCCGGCTAAAACACTACCTAACATTACAGTGGATGCACCTGCTGCAAGAGCTTTAGTCAGATCACCAGATGTTCTAATTCCTCCATCTGCAATTATGGGAACGCCATACTTTTTTGCGATAGATGCAGATTCAGTAATCGCCGTTAATTGAGGGATTCCTGAACCTGTAACAATTCTAGTAATACAAATTGATCCAGGTCCAACTCCAACTTTTATTGCATCAGCTCCGGCTTCAATTAAATCTTTGGTTCCTTCTCCTGTTGCAACATTTCCTGCAATAACATCAATCTTGAACTTTTTCTTTATAGTTTGAAGAGTGCTTATTGCAAGTTCAGAATGACCATGAGCAATATCAATAACTAATACGTCTACTCCTGCATTGATTAAAGATTTAGCTCGATCTAAATAATCTTTAACACCGATCGCTGCTCCAACCAGGAGTCTTCCGCGTTTATCGAGTGAAGCATTTGGACGATTTATATGATTTAAAATATCTTTTGAAGTAATTAGGCCCATTATTCTATTTGATGAATCAACTAATGGTAATTTCTCAATCCTATATTTATCTAAAGTTATTTTTGCTTCATCAATTGAAATATCTGGTGCACCGACAATTATTTTTTCTCTGGGAGTCATTATTTCAGATGCAATTTTACCATTTGATATAAATCGCATATCTCTGGAAGTTATTATTCCTTGAAGTTTTCCGTCTTCTGAAACTAAAAGACTATGAACTTTTTTCCTTTTCATCAAAAATTTTATTTCATCAAGTTTAGTATCTAAATTAACTCGATATGGGTTCTCAATGATTAAACTTTCTGCTCGTTTTACATCTCTGACCATTTCAACTTGCTCTTCAATCGAATTAAAACGATGAATTATTCCAATTCCTCCGTTTCGGGCCATTGCTATAGCCATTTCTGACTCAGTTACTGTATCCATATTAGAACTAATAATTGGGCAATTTAAACTAATATTTTTAGTTAATTTAGTAGAAACAGATACATTTTTTCGAGAAACTACTTTAGATTTTTTTGGAACTAATAAAACATCATCAAAAGTTAATCCTGTCTTCATGACGTAATCTAAGTTATTATTAGATTTTATAAATCTTTAGCTATGAAATAAAACGCTATGTCAATAAGAGTTAAACTTACGAATAAGTTGATAAAAAAAATAAATGATTGGGATAAGAAAACCAGCTTAGATAATCATGACATTTTGACTGTAATTAATGAGGCTTTTCCTGAAAAAATGAATGATTACTCTTCAGAGATTGAATCCCTACACAATTTGGTTAAGAGCGGTGCCAATTATTATGTCCGACGAGGTAATCTTGATAATCCGATTCATGCAGAAACTTCAATAGTGGATATGGATAATACTCTATATCTATTAACAGATAGACTTCAAGAACTTGAACTAATTTTGACTGATGGTGGACAAAGAATTTCTTGTAACTATAGTTTGAGAGACAAAAATTGGGATTAAGTTTTTATATCAGATTTTTATTTTAGTATTATGAATGAACTTGGTGTATTATTTTTAATTGGTGCCATTTTAGTATCGATAATAGTTTTTTATGATATTAAAAATAAAAAATGGAAGAATATACGAGATTACATTATAATCGGTTTTTTGGCAGCAATCTTTGACATAATAGTTGAAGTAATTGGAACATTCAATGATCTATGGACTTATAATGAATCTATTTGGTTTTTATTTGGAACGGTCCCCGTAGAATTACCACTTATGTTTTTTATGGCAGGTGTTTTAGGAAAATGGATTCATGGAATTTCCAAAAGAGTCAGATATAATCTCCATCTGAATCTAATCTTTTTTAGTCTGACACTAATTGGAATAATCCTCTATATTAGAGCAACAGTTCTTTTAGGAATTAATGAAACTCTTCTTCTATTTTCAATTCCTGCAGGGTTATGGGGCCTACATATCATAAAAGAAAATGTTGATAAGGCCAGTGTTTTGAGTGTTGCTTTATTTGTTGGAATTTTAGACTATGTTACTGAAACTCTAATTATTGGTGCAGGAAGCTACGGTTATGCCGCTGGATTCAAATTGACTACTCCTCTTAATTATTTTTTATTAACAATTGCAGCTTTTGGATTAATGGAAAAACTAGAAGTGCTTGATAATGTTATGGATTATCCGATAATCAAACAAGTTGTTAGCACTGTTGGAATTAAACGGAAAGAATATGTAACAAAAATTAAGCGGAAAATTAATCGTTATTAAAAAATCTACTTTCTCCCGTTTCCATTGAATAAATTGAGTTTTCAATAATTTCAGTTAAATCTAAGGCATTATATTCTGATAAAAAATGATTAATGGCAGATATTGAGTCAAGAAGTTCAGGATCTTCTGATTTTTTCATGAGTATATTATCAAGATATCTAAACTCTTGAAAATCTGTTCTTATATTCGTGGCAGTCAATTCATTAATATTAATTTCAAATTTATATTTATTTGATCTACAAGTTAGTCTTCCGGGTTGATAATTAATCGAAGCTTCAATAATCGCGGAATCATAATTCTTCAAAAAATGTTTGACTTCGGGGTCATTTATAATCTCGTCCATTTGAAATAAACATATACTCGCTCTAAATAAAAACATTATTATTGAAAAGTGAATGTACGACGGCCATAGGTCGCCGTCGATTAAACTTTGTTGAGTAAGCTTATAAATTTTAGTTAATTAACAAATTAATGATAAAACAATTTAAACTTCCATATACTTATTCAGATTTAGAACC
>CAYTYA010000140.1:0-3035 GCA_964442015.1 uncultured bacterium | reverse complement strand
ATTTATTGTGTAATACTCCAGGAACCGATAATGTCAGTTATTATACAAATGTGAATGGTGCACTTGAATTAGTAAATACAGAATTATATACACCTTCTGGATTTTCAGTATATGGTGGACAAATAGTAATTCCTACAATTGCTGATATAAATGGTGATGGTATATTTGATTATTTTGTTGGAGATGTATCTGGGAGACTAGCTTATTATGTGGGTGAAGGGACATCTGAAGATGGCCCAGAGTTTGAACTCGTATCAGATTTTTTCCAAAATATTCAAATTGTATGGACGCCAGGAAGGCATGGCGCAAATAGTATTTTCTTTTATGATTTAGATAGTGATTCTGATTTGGATCTCGTGTGGGGAGATTTTTATCAACCTGGATTATTTTTTCTTGAAAACTATGGCGATAGCAATAATCCAATATTCGTCGATTCATTAATGGTTACTGATTTTCCCACAGAGGGATTGGTGGAAACTGCAGGTTTTAATGTTCCAAGATTAATTAATTTTGAACCGAATGGAAATGCTGATCTAATTATTGGAGTGCTTTCAGGTGCGTATGGGACAGATTATATCAATAATTTGGCATATTATAAAAATAATGGTACCAGTGAACAATATGACTTTCAATTAGTAACAATGAACTTATTGCCCGGGTTAGATTTAATAAGCGGTACAGTTCCAGTACTTGAAGATATTGATGGTGATAATGATAATGATTTAATAATTGGTACGGAATTTGATGCTGAAAATACGGGTTGGGGTGGACGGTTATACTATTTTGAAAATGTTACAAATAACTCATCGCCAGAATTCGTATTAGTTGATTCTTCATTTATAGATGATTTTACTACAACAAATCTTGCACCATCGTTTTATGACACGGATAATGATGGAGATTTAGATGCAATCATCGGTGAATTTAATGGATATCTTTTGCACTACAATCAGACCGATACTGGTTGGGAATATAGTGGGAGATATCTTGATTTAGATCTCAATGGAAAAACTGTACCTGCATGGGGAGATATTGACCAAGATAATGATGATGATTTAGTTATTGGAACCAAAGATGGTATGGTGTCTGTATATATAAATAATGGCGATATTAGTAATTTAGAATTTGTTACTCAAATCGATATAGGCGATGATGCTGCTCCAACGATTCTTTCCAATGGTTCCATTATTGCAGGGAATGAGGTAGGTGATTTAAAACTATTGGATTTTGAATCAGGCAACTTAATTGAACGTGCTATGCCAGATTATCCTTATTGCGGTCAAAATTTAACTCCATATCCATTATCTATAAGTGAATCACAAGAATTTGAAAATTTGTTGGTAGGATCAAAAGCTGGAGGGATTCAATATTTATCGTACAATTCACTAACAATACAAAAAGAAAATGATCCTATCGCAATTGGTTTCGAGATCAATGCTGTTTATCCAAACCCAAATAATGGACATTGTAAAATCGATCTTAACATTGAAGAATTTGGTATATATGAAATATCGGTATTCGATATTCATGGAAGAAGCATTAATAGACTATTAAGTAGTCCCTTAAATAAAGGGAAATATACGTTTGCTTTGCAGGATATTATATCCTCTGGCGTTTACTTTATACGATTACAAAAAGATGATTTATTTGTCATCAAAAAATTTGTCCGATTGAAGTAAACGTGATACAAAACACAATCGATATATAAAATAAGCAAATATAGTTGATTATCTTGAGTGATACGTTAAATTCGGGGGCACAATTTCTCAGCTAGTCTATAAGAAACTGTTATCAATAAAATATTTTTTATTTGGAGGATTAAATGTTATTCGGAAAACTGACTAGATCTCTTATATTGCCATTGGTACTGATCACAGTATTAATTGGTCAAGTTTCTAGAGATGAAACTGTTCAAATAACATATCCTACAACTGGAGCAGTAATAGACACCAATTTTGTTGATGCAACATTTTCCATTGCTGATTTTTTTGATCTTGGAACACCGGGATGTACAAGTTGTGATGGTTTTATAAAGGTTTCTCTGAATGGCAGTGTTATTGATTCAATTTATAGCGCAGACGCGTTAGTACCCCTTACAGGATTATCAGAAGGAGCTCATACATTAATCTTAGAAGCGGTTGATCCTTCTGGCAACAGCTATTCACCTGCCGCAACAGATACTTCATACTTTGCGGTAAATATGATATCCGTTGATGATCTATGCCCAGTGTGGAATTTTTCTGTCTTTGCTGGTGATGCTCGTAATTATCTTAGTTGGAGTTATCCCAGTAATGAACCGCCTGCGGAATGGTATTTTGCTCATGATGGTACCTTTGAAAATGCATATGGTTCATTCCAGGGTGGATCAGGTACAGCTCAATTGTTTATGCCAACAGGATACCCAGCTACGATTCAATCAGTGCGCTTTCATATAGATGATGGAGGAAGTTTTACACAAGATGTAGAAGTAAATGTTTTTGCAGATAATGGAACAACGTTGTTAGCTGGCCCGTATATTGTTGGTGGTGATTCAGGGTGGGTTGAAGTAGATGTTGATGATGCGGTTATTGAATCTGGCGGATTTTTAGTAAGTACCTATAATGTTGAAACTGGTGGACCATATATATCTGTTGATTCCGATAATTCTAGTTCTAGTTTATTTTTTGGTAGTGCGACAGATGGATGGAATGAAATGGGAAGTAGCTATGGTATTTTTGCGGAAGGAAGTCATGAAGCATTGATTTCTGCTCCTGGAGCAAGAGCTACATGGCTCAATAATACATATAATAATATGGGTGATAATTTACCTTTACCTGGAGCATCCATTATAAACGCAGATGGGATTACCATTGATCCAATTGCAACTTCCAATTCGGGAAAAAATAGCTTAACAAATATTGAGTATCCACCGGCGATTGAAATGGTTGCTCGTTATGCAGAAAATTATAATGCCACCATTTATACTCGTCACCCAAATGACATACCAAATAATGATAGTTCAAGGGAATTGATTCCTGGATGTGGAGACTTAACAA
>CAYTYA010000139.1:0-3039 GCA_964442015.1 uncultured bacterium | reverse complement strand
GTTTTAGAAGTAAAAACAGGAACTAAAGCTCTTGATGTAACACCGTTTTGTAAAAGTTTATCAAAATTAGGAGTATTAGCTTTGGTTAAATAATCATATCGAAACCCATCCATGGAAATCAATAAAACATATTCCTCTGTATCAGCTGAATATATTAATGTAAATAATACAGCTATTATGATAAATCGTCGATTATCCATGATAAAAGATTTTATAATAAATTTTCATATAATTGTAAGGATAAAATGAATTTCTAATTTATAGTCTATATATCAAAATGTGTATAAAGATATGTATATATTGTGAATATAATAAATGAATAACTGTATAGTATGATAAATAAATACACTTTATAAACACGAATAATACATCTAATTAAAATGGGTTAACTAAACCCATTTGTAAATAGTGATGCGGTGAAATATTATCTTTCCAACGGTTAAAATCCTGAGCTACTCCATATGAAAGAACAACAAGGCCTAGATTAACACGAAATTCGTATCCAGCCGTATATAGCATATCACTAATTTTAGCATCCGCATACCACGCATTACCAAAATCTACAAAGCAAGCAAATACAAATTGATTAGAACCAATGCGTGGTTCTATTGTTCCATATATAAGTTTATCACCGATACGCCAATCATTCCACCCGCGCATATGAATAGCTTCATGAATACCTAATATATTCTTCCCCATGAGATATATTGGTGAATTATTAGTAATGGCAGGTAGATCCTGCGCAGGTATATTATTACCATAAACAGATATTGTTTTTACTCTAGCAAATAATGCAGCTGGTATATTATTTTTAGTTGATATATTTAAAAACATATCCGAACTAATTCTTGTATAATCAAACTCTCCATATATTGCCGAATTAGAATGCTCTATACCAATTGTTGCTCCATAGCCTTGCTTTGGTAATATTGTGTTAATTGCGTGCGGTCTTCGATTTAGCCATTTATAAAAGATTCTAAGTTTAAATTCCTCACCTGATAATGGTTTAGGCATATATGTAGTGGTAGTATCGTATGTATAGGATTCGGTATAGCTATCATAACCATTAACTAATTTTGCATCACGATTCAATAATTTCATACTTCCCAATAGTTGATGATTATTTGATAAATTATCGCCAAAGTTGTATGGAAGTTCAAACCATAAGTCGATACTACTATTTTCCTCATATAAGCCCCATTTAGTATTGTCATATGGCTTGACAAGTATATCAAGGTTCTTATAGAGCGTTAGCCCCCATATTGGACCTTTCATAGCATTTGCATATTGAATTAAATATAAATGGTTATTTTCATTTGTTAAATCATATATAGCAAGTCCTGTAAATAAATGTCTATTCATTTTATCCGACCATTGAGTAAATCCTAAAACTGATTTACTATCTGGTAGAATCAATGAACCTTGATGCCGAAATACATCAAAAGATCTGTAGGGTTTATCACTAATTATATCAATTTCTTTGTTTAATGATATGTTCTCAATTTTTTTGCCCGGGCCAGCATTCTTCCAGTCCTCATAATGATCCCTTATGGATAATTCACTAGTTGATACATCTCGATGAGGATCTACTTTAACTAAACGAACTGTGTCAACATCAGCAAGAGTTCTTGCCGTAATGCTATTGCCCTTTGGTGACCATTGTCCTGCCCATACTGCATCCCCCACATCAGTAATAAGTTTATCCTCTTTAGTGCTCACGTTTATAGTGTGTATATTTGGTGTAGTACCTGCATGCGATGTATACGATATATAATTTCCATCAGGATGCCAGACAGGATCATAATCTGCAGCCGGATCTTTAGTGAGTCTTTCAATATTTCCACTATCTATATTTTTTATATATAAATCCAGATTTGCATTTTTATCTGCCATGCAAAATACAATATACTTTCCATCTGGACTGTAATGTGGGCTTACAATTTGCGTGTCATATGTATAGTTAGTAATCTGCTTATTTTTTGTTCCATCGATGTCCATTAGGTATAAGTTTGCAATGCTATTATAATGAGCTACGTATACTATCTTTTTTCCATCTGGGGACCATGAAGGATATGACGCACGCTTAGAACTAGTTATCCATTTAGAAGATTTTGATTTATAATCTAATATCTTTATATCATATACGAGTGATTGGTGTTTTCCATAATGATATTTTGTATATGCTACCATATCATTATTTGGTGACCATTGTAGATATGGATGGAAATTTCCAAAATCAATTTCTTCTTTATCCCATATAATTATGGGTTTATCTTTTTTATTCTTTTTTATTTCCTTATCCTTCTTTTTCATGATTCTATCAAATAATGTAGGCTTATCCTTATTATTTTTATTCTCTTTGGATTGCAACCTTTTTTCTTTTATTTCTTTTTCTGATATACTATCACGGTTAAATATATATAATGACATATCCCTTTGTTTTTCATTGTTCATACCTATAATTGCCATTTTTGTACTATCTGATGCATAATTAAACCCAATTAATTTTTTTATTGGTAGTGTAACTACATCACCAATTTCTTCTATTGCTTCTTTTTGTGATCTATAGCCATAATAATACGTGTTCATGTGTCTTCGCCAATCCTCATTAAACTGATTGACAGATATACCAACATTATTTTTAAAGGCTGAGTTAAAATTAAATAAGCCCATGCTATTACGATCTGATAGCGTATTTACTATTGTTGAATCTCCAAATCTATTTGACCAATACAATAATTTCGAGAAACCATCATGGTGTGGATCCATAGTATCCATTTCATTTTTTAGTACATGGTATTTATGTCGAATCTCAGCCCGATACGGCCTCCATCTTTCTGTTTCATATTCCGCTAATCCTTCTACCACCCAACCTGGTGTTTTTGAAATTAAATACGACCATGGTTCCGGAAGCCATGTTTTCACACGATGAAAGAAAACAATGTGTTGAAGCTCATGTGAAACTACCTGAAAAAGCCATTTTTCATTTTCAAGCCAAATTGCTGCATCATTTTGATCTACCCATATAAATGTTTGATA
>CAYTYA010000138.1:0-3058 GCA_964442015.1 uncultured bacterium | reverse complement strand
ACATAAGACTTATCTTGTTTATATGTTACACCAAACCAAGAAGATTTACTATATAGGACTTGTACAACTTCACTATCTGAATTAATTAGATCATTAATTACACTTGGAATCAGAAATTCACTTTTTTGATCATGAATATTTTTAGACAAAAACAATTCAAACATATCATTCAAATAATCAAATATAGTAGGTGTAAAACCCCACATATTCATTGAAACGGGTTCATTGCCTTTTAAATCCAAATCACTATTTGAACTGACACCTATATTTTCTTTTACCAAATTTTCTGTTTCCACAACACTAATAAGATGATCATCTTTCACTGAACATAATCCTCTAGTAACAGCTCCAAAATCAGATAAAGTTTTCTCTAATTGAAAGGCAACCATACTAAACGAATCATTTCCATTTTTATAATAATCAACGATGGTTTTGAATGATTCTCTTCCATAATAATCATCAGCGTTAATCGCATTAAATGGACCATCTATAACATTAGATGCACATAAAATCGCATGACCAGTTCCCCAAGGTTTTATTCTTTCTTTCGGTGCAGAATATCTGGTAGGAAGTAGATGAATATCCTGGAAAACAAATTCAACCTGAATATCATTAGAAAATTTATTGGATATCTTTGATTTAAACGCATCTTCAAAATCCTTACGTATAATAAATACAACTTTTGAAAATCCAGCTTGTATAGCATCATAAACTGAATAATCAATAATTGTTTCTCCGCTCGGTCCAACTTCATCCAATTGTTTAAGACCACCGTACCTAGAACCCATACCAGCTGCCATTATCAATAATGTCATATTTTTCATAAAATAATTATATATTCATATTTTCTTAACTGAGGTACCAATGTCAGAATTAATAACAAATGATCTTCCTCCAGCTTTTTGAATAGCTTCAGCTACAATTTCCGGATTATCTGGGGCATATGCAAACATACATCCACCACCACCTGAACCTGTAATTTTTCCACCCAAAGCCCCTGCGTCTAACGCAGCATCAAGCATATTATCTATCTTTACTGTACTAACATCCAACACATCTCTTAAAATTTCATGGTGTTCTAATAGGCATTTACCAATAAACAAAGGGTCAGGTTGATCTTTACAGAGTTCAGGCAGTACTTTAGATAAAATATCTCTATTATTAACTGTGGAATTAAAAATATTTTGCTCATCTTTACTTAAAAAGGAAATATCTACTGGATCTTGATTATGTAAATCGAAATTCGGATCTCTTTTCTTAAGTTTTTGTATAATATTAAGACGCATGTCTCTGCATCTTTTCAAGATAGGAATTGTGTCTTTTGGTTCACAAGAATCACCCAAAACAAAGAATCCTAAATTAGGATTAAGTTTCTGAATAGTAATTCTTGGTGCCGTTTGTAAATAAATACAATTTCCAAATGCTGAAGAATATTGATCCATCATTCCTCCTGGTAAATTAAACTCAATGACTTCTGATTGATACGATAACTGTGCAATTTTTTCACTATTCCAATCTATAGGATTATCGGCCATCTGAGATAGGAAATTTATCCAAGTAACTATTAATGCAGATGAACTACCAGCCCCAGCTTGAATTGGTATTCTACTCAATATCTCAACTTCGAATCCTCTAGAATAACTTAAACCTTCTTCTATGCATATTTTTATTCCACTTGTAAAAATATTTTTAGGTTTTGTATTTATTGGATCATTAATAATAAATGATTCGGATTTCCCAATATCAGGGAGATGAATAATTATTTTTTTATCATTCCTTCTTTGACCATGAATTTGTAGTCGAAGGTTCATTGCCATTGCAATAACTGGCAAGCCTAAATAATCTTGGTGTTCACCAAATAGACATATTCGTCCAGGAGAGCTTACTTCCACAAGCGCATTAGGCCTAATGCTGAAGCTAGAGAAAGTCCAATTAAACCAAATCCAATATTATGCCCATAAATCAATTGACCAACTCCTAATAAAACGCTATAAATAGATATGCATCCCAAAATCATACATAGAATTCCAATGGGAACAGGCCACGGTTCATTTGTATTTAAATCAGAAAACTTTGCCCAACCAGGTCCACCAGGGTTTACTTTCTTAACAAAGTTACGAAGGGTTTCATCGCTATCTGGTGGCGTGAAATATGTTGCAGCAATCCAGACTATTGTTGTTAGCAATGAGCCAAATACAATTTTCTCCCAATTTTCATAGCTCTGATTAATAAAATTAAAGTAAAAAGCAATTATTAAGGAACTGATCATTGCCACTATCTCAGTATACGCATTAATTCTCCACCAAAACCAACGAAGTATATAAATCATACCAGTTCCCGCACCAATCATCAATAATAAATTAAATGCCTGCCCTGCACTTGTCAGTAATAAACCTAATCCAGAACCAAGAATTATAGATATAATAGTAAATAATCTACCCATAGTTACCAGTTGCTTTTCAGTAGAATCTGGAGAAATAAATCTATGATAAAAATCATTTACAAGATAACTAGCCCCTAAATTTAATTGGGTTGACATTGTGCTCATAAATGCTGCAATTAAAGAAGCAGCTACTAAACCAAGTAATCCATTCGGTAATAGAGTAAGCATTGCAGGATATGCTACATCGTGACCCAATTTATCAGAAGGGAGATTTGGAAATGCAGTTTGTATATCAGATAATTCTGGATAAACAACCAGCGATGATAATGCAATCAAAATCCATGGCCATGGTCTTAAAGCATAATGAGCTATATTAAAAAATAATGTAGCGCTTACCGCATTTTTCTCATCTTTAGCGGAAAACATTCTTTGAGCAATATATCCTCCTCCTCCAGGTTCTGATCCAGGATAATAACTTGCCCACCATTGAACTGCCAACGGAACCAATAATACAGGTACCCACACATCTGGATTTGATAAATCAGGAATCAATGCAAGCTTATCTACTACATTATTGTGTGTTAATAACTCAGAAAGACCTCCTATTTCATCCAAACTAAGAATGTAAAACATTGCCCAAATTGATCCGGTCATTGCTAATATAAACTGAACAAA
>CAYTYA010000137.1:0-3072 GCA_964442015.1 uncultured bacterium | reverse complement strand
AAAGTATAATTAGGAAAATAATTGTACTCTTCTATACCTGCATTGTTAATTAGTATATCTATGTTGCCAACTAGATCTTCGACTCTAGTCTTCAATTCTGATAAGTTAGATAGATCTGTTATATCAAATGAAATGCTATGAAACTTACCGCCATTAGATTCAATATCCATTTTCGTCTTTTGCAATCCTGTTTCAGAACGAGCAATCCCAATAATTTCAACTCCTTCATTTGATAGTGATTTTGCGATCACTGCCCCGATGCCTGATGATGCGCCAGTAAGAAGTGCAACCTTATTTTCTAATTTCTTCATAAAACTAAATTTTATTTTTAATCGTATATCTTATAATCTAATCACTTTTGAATTTAAATCCATCTTATTGCCTCCATGGTATTAGTTTGATAAATTCAATTAAGTTTTTTGATATACCTGCTTTTGAATGGTTTATTTTAGGATCTACAATTTTAATCCTTGGAGGCTAAGCTCCATTCTTAAAAAACAGACCTTTTCTTATTAAAGAATCAAGGAAGTTTGCTATTTATGGGAGGCCACCACCGTTCTATAGAGCGATCCTAAAAAACATTCACTGCAGGTAGCTATAATAGAAGGCCTCATTATATTTTATGAGGCCTTCTTATTAAGATTGATTTAATATCTTTTTTATCGTCTGTTTTGGCCCTTTTATTTTGAGATTAATTCTATCATCTTGATAACTACGATCTAATACTTCAACATCTCTTTGTGCCATCGATATTTGCCTAGATTCAGTATAAGGAAAACTAATCTCAATTGTTTCATATTCTTCATTCATAATATTAATTATTCTATTAATTAATTTATTAATACGTAAATGATCTATTGCAGAAATCATTACGGCATCAGGATAATTTATTTTTAAAAATTTTATTCTTTTTTTTGTTTTTATTAAATCTATTTTATTCAAAACAATCATGGTTTTAATATCTTCTGATTCTAATTCAGTTAATACATTATTTATTGTATACATATGTTCTTTAATTTGATTTGACGAAGCATCTAAGACTATTAATAATAAGTCTGATTCAATTACTTCAAATAATGTGCTTTTAAAACTTGCAACTAAATCATGAGGTAATTTTCTAATAAATCCAACTGTATCACTTAATAATATAGAATGGTTCTTATCAAGGTCAACTCTCCTTATAGTTGTATCTAAGGTTGCAAATAATTGATTTTGTATATAAACATTTTCTCCTGATAAACATTTCATTAAGCTAGATTTTCCTGCATTTGTATATCCAACCAATGATACTCTATATTTATTATTTCTCATCTTACTCTGAGTTTTTCGTTCTTTTTCAATCTGAATAAGTTCTTTCTTTAATTTAGAAATCCGTTGGCGAATTAAGCGTCTATCAATCTCAATTTGTGACTCACCCATACCAGCACGAGTTCCGATTCCACCCATCTGCCTTTCTAAATGTGACCATTGTTTAGTTAAACGGGGTAACATATACTCTAAATGAGCTAATTCAACTTGTGTTTTTGATTCCCTAGTTTTTGCATGTTTACTAAAAATATCTAATATCAATCCATTACGATCAATTATTTTTATTTCTTTTGCAAGCTGCAAGAAGTTTTTAATCTGACTAGGAGTCAATTCATCATCAAAAATGATTAATTTTACGTTAAGCTCTTTAGCTTGCTCTACTATCTGCAAAGCCTTACCCTTACCAACAAAATATTGAGAATTGATTTTTTTTATTGATTGGTATATTTCCCCAACTACTATTGCGCCTGCAGTTTCAGCTAGAAGCTTTAGCTCAGCAATATGCTCATTTAATATTTCTGAATTCTGCTCATTAATTAGGACGCCAATAAGAAGTGCTTTCTCACGATTTAGAATATTATTATTTTTCAATAATCACTCTAAATCGTTTTTTAATGTATCTCTGTTTGGAATCCCTAGTATCGATTCTAATACTAGACAAGCTAAAGCAATAATTAATAAAAGCCGCCAAATTGATTTTCCATACCTCATCTCTTTCAAAATACTACTAAAATTCTTTTCTGAATCAATAATTCTAATATTATCAACAGATAAATTGCTCAAGTTGAATATTGTCTCTTTATTTTTAGAGGGTAATTCGCTGGGGGATAGTATTGTTGAAAATGATGAAAAATATTCTCCATTTGTATATATACTATATGATCCTAATTCTTTAGTATAAATAATCTGTAATTTTTCATTAGTATAATCAGGTATTAATTTAATTTCATTATTACTTGGTGTAATCACTGTCCAGTAATCATTTATATCTTGTCCTCTTATATCTATAGTTTTTATATCCCCAACCTCAATAGATTTTGTATTGAATTCCTTAGTTGCAAGCAATATAAGCATTCGGTGCAAAACAGGAACAAGTAATCCTTTAATAGTAAAATCATTCCATCTAAGATCTAATTTTGATGTAAAAGTAAACCCAGTACTTCCAAATGAACTAGATTCAATTAATAATGGATGTCCATTATTTAATTTTATAAGAGGTAAATGATTAGATTGTAAACGGACTTCATTATAAGAAAATATTTGTGGCAATTCATTTTCTAATTTTACTATATCCAAATCAGAAAAAAGGGGGTTTTTCTCTCTAACTATCGTTGATGAAAAGAAAGATTCTCCATCTAAACTTACCTTTTGAAGCAATTCTGGAAGTTTAAGCAAAGAAGGCCATTGTAGAGGTTCAGTTTGTTCTAATTCATCTCCAGCAAACCAGATTAAGCCGCCTCCCTGAATAAGAAATTTTTGAATATCTTCTATTGTTCCAGAAGTTAATTTTGGACAATCATGAATTAATAGAATATCAAAATTGTTTAAAAATATTCTATCTATATTAGATTTTAATTCTTTATCTACTTGTAGTAGTCCCGTATTACCGCTTATAGCATTTAAAGCTAAATCAAGTAGCAATAAATCATTTTCAGATTTTCCAATAATTTTAATAGCAATTTGATTTGGAATAACTAAATCAAAGTTTCTAGAATTATCTAAAGAATAATCATCATCAGGAATAACTATTTTTCCATTTATAAT
>CAYTYA010000136.1:0-3114 GCA_964442015.1 uncultured bacterium | reverse complement strand
AAAAGAAAAGAAAGATTAGAAAGATGAAAAATCACTATATAATCTGCGGCTATGGTCGAATGGGCGCAGTCATTGCAAAAGAATTACATGATAAAGGCTATCCACTTGTCATTGTGGAGCTCGATCAATATAAAGTAGATAAAATCACTGAAATAGGATATCAATCTATTTTGGGTGATGCTACGATTGAAAAAACACTAGAGGAAGCAGGAATCCATCATGCATCGGGTATAGTTGTTTGTCTAAATAATGATCCAGATAATTTATTTGTCACATTAACGGCCCGATCATTAAATCATGAAGCATTTCTTGTAAGTAGATGTGCCCAAATTAGTAATACGCCAAAACTAAAACAGGCAGGAGCAAATAAAGTAGTTAATCCATATACCGCAGGCGGTCATCGGATGGCTGAATTATTAATTTCTCCAGAATTAGAGGACACGGTTTCTTTATCATTGCATCAGGATTTTGTGGATTTGGCAATTGATGAAATTAGTTTAAATAATGTAGATAAATTGCATGGAATACAGATAAAAGATTCAAATATTCGTGAAGATTATAATTTAATTATTGTTGGTTTGATAAATGGAGATGGAAGCTATGAAATCAACCCTAATCCAGATACAACGCTAAATGAGCATCACACGCTGATGTTAATGGGACAAAAAGAGAAATTAGATTTATATAAGGAAAGCTTTCGAAAGCAGTAAATTCAAACTGTATTATTCATATTCTTGAATAATAGACGAGATTGTTTCTATTCCTTTTACAAATTCTTTATCAAATTCATCATTAAATAAATTAATCTGATAAAAATATTTTGCTATCTTGTTATCTATCACATGAATATCTCCTTCAAGTGATTCCGGTGCCGGGAATAGAATTTCTCGACCAGCTTTAAATAAATTAATATTATCCTGTATGTCTGGATTCATTTCTAACACACGACGCAACACCAATGCTTCATATAATCTTCGCTCATGTTTTGGTTGTGTAAGATAAATAGAATAACCAAACGTAGAGTCGCTGTTTAAATCGCGTAATGTATTCTTATAACTTCCAGAGGATTCATATCGATTAATATTTGCAACGGGTCGTAAGGGGTAATCATCAGCGAACTCCACACTTTCTGTTGATTCAAATTGCAAAGCCAACCCGTCGCTTTGTTTAAAACGTTTCAGATAACTTCGATATATTTCTCCAAAGTTTTGCATATCAACGACTGCATTCCCTTTATTATCTGAAATTTTACCAAAAAATATTACTTTTTCTGGTTCAATGTGTTTGTAATAGTTTTCTTTTTCAATTACATCATATAACATTCTGCGGATTAATACACCTTCTCCTGGAACGGATCCATTTACAAAATCAGTCAATTCTTCATTGGCAGAAGCGACAGCACTTTCTTGAATAACATTTTCGGCGCGATTTAATACATTATTATAAAAAGAAGTATTTTCAAAAAACCCTAGGTCATATAAATCTGTATTTCGCAGGCGATAACTATCTTGAAATAACTTGTTTCCCCAGTGGTTTAGTATATCGATATCTTTTGGAATTACATGAGAAAAGCTTCCAGTACCTACATCGACTATATGCGGCGTAATAACCACGATTACCTCTTTATTGGATCTAACCTTCTTATTAAATCCTAATAAGCCTCCCAGAATAGGTATACGGCCTAATATAGGGAATTCATTTTCTTGCTTTGAATCTTTATGTGATATTAATCCGCCAATTATGAAAGGTGTATTATTCTCAACTTGTACATATGTTTGAACTTTACGACTAGAAAAGGTTGGAGCGGACAATACATCTCCACCAACGCTTCCAACACCAACACGTTCTTGTGCTTCACTGATGATGGTTTCTACCTGCATGGTAATTTCATTTCCATCGCTACTAATTCGCGGACGAAGATTTAATACAATCCCAATCGGGATATATTCCGTAGCAGAAACTACATTTTGTCCTGTTGCAGTGCTTCTAGCAATCGGTATCTGTTGCCCAACAACAATACGAGCTTGACGACCATCTAACACGAGAACAGAGGGTCGCGATAAAATTTCCGAAGATTGATCACTAATTAATTTTTCTAATTTTGCATTGATTTCTAATGCATTACCAATTAATCCTTTATCCATAATGAAAGTGAACGGTTCAAAATTACCAGTGGCGGGTTCTGGCTCTGGAAATGATGAGGAATACATACTTCCAGAATTTGCAAAGTTTACACCCAAGGTATTGGTCTTGTTAGCATCAATCTCTACCACCAGAGCTTCAATCATAATCTGTTTCGCGGCAACGTCAAGCTGATTGGCGATAACAGAAACTAATTCTTTTAAATCTTCCGAGTTATCTGGATCGTAGGCGATAAGCAATCGCTGCAATGGTTCACCACTCGTTGAGAATACAAGGGAAGAACCACCCAAGTCTACACCCATTTCGGCGCCTTTTTCACTGACAGCACCTTGCATTTCAAGTAAGGTGACATTATCAGTTTCAGGAAGGAGAATGACTAGCGGTAAGGCATCATAATCTTCTTCACTAACCATTCCATTGATAAGTACATCGGCGAAATCACCAGTTGGGGTTAAAATACTTTCATTGGGGTTGACACCCTCACTTTTTTCAAAATCCACTACGGCATACCCTAAAGATTTCAAAACGCCACCCACACGGTCTGTTGTCATGTAGCTTAGTTGTAGGGTTTTATACTTTACACGAATATCTTGTGCAAACCCAGTGGAAGTAAACAAAAAACAAGCTATAATAATTTTTCGCATCATATTAATCCAAAAACTTGATGGATATTTGCATATTGACCACAATAGTTCCATATAATTCATTATACAAACTTACTGCTATATTTCCCTGGTCAAAATCAAGTCCTGGTTCAAACATCCCAGTAACAGTAAACTGTGCATCCAGTGTATTTTCAACAACGGCTTCAATTTCGCCGTAATCCGGGTATGTAGTTCCTGAAATATCACCACCAGATACATCCATATAAATATAGGTAAATGGTTCATCAAAGAATGTGGATGGTTCCGCCGATTTTTGATAGGTTTCATTAAAGGTATATCCACCATCGGTATAACTCCACATCATATA
>CAYTYA010000135.1:0-3138 GCA_964442015.1 uncultured bacterium | reverse complement strand
TTCTTCTATAATTAATAAAGAGGCTGGTGATAATCGCATTATTGTTATGGGATCATCTACAAAAAACCCTATATTAAAATTTATTGCTGGTAGTAAACCATTAGAAGTAATGAAAAATTGTAACTGTCCAATACTAATTGTTAAATAATGAAATTTGATTTTGATATAACAATGTTACAGGAAATAGCTATGATTGTTTTATTAGTTTTATTTGTAATAGTATTTACTATACCTCCTCTTATCATGCTATTCCTCTATTTTAAAGATAGAAATCAAAAGCAGCATTCTGTATTAAGAAATTTTCCACTACTAGGAAGAGTTAGATATATATTAGAGATGTTAGGTCCAGAATTTCGACAATATTTATTTGATGGTGATAGTCAAGGGAAACCATTTAGTAGAATAGATTTTCAACACATTGTAGTAGCGGGAAAATACTTAAAAACGCTAATAGCATTTGGTTCAAAGAGAGATTTTAAACAACCAGGTTATTTTTTAAAGAACTCTATGTTTCCAAAATTAAAAGAAGAAATGTCTGTAGAATTAACACCTAAGATTAATTCGAAACGATATGTTGGTACTGAAGGTCTATTTTCTAGGAAAGAACATTTAGAAGAAGTTGAAGTGTCTCCATGGACGCTTATGGATGATGAGGCAATTGTAATTGGTCCAAATTGCAAGAATCCATGGCGTGTAAAAGGCCCTTTGGGTATGAGTGCTATGAGTTTTGGTTCACTAGGTGGAAATGCCATTAGCGCTATGAGTTTAGGTTTAGGTAAAGCTACTGGTTCTTGGGTTCATACAGGAGAAGGAGGACTCGCAAAATATCATCTTTTAGGAGGGGGAGATATAATTATGCAGATTGGTCCAGGACTAAATGGCGTAAGAGAGAAAGATGGGAATTTTAGTTGGGATTTGTTTCGTGATAAAGCTGCAAACCCTCAAGTTGCAATGTTTGAATTAAAGCTCGCGCAGGGTGCAAAAATACGTGGAGGGCATGTCGAAGGCGCTAAGGTAACACCAGAAATTGCAGAAATTAGAGGTATAGAGCCCTGGAAAAGCGTTGATTCACCAAACCGTCATCATCAATTCCATGATGTACCAACATTATTTGATTTTATTGATAAGATGAGGGAAGAAAGTGGTAAACCAATTGGGATAAAAATTGTGATGGGGAGTCCATCTTCAGCTGATGATTTAATACAGTTTATGGCTGAATCTGGAAGAGGACCAGATTCAATTACTGTAGATGGAGGAGAAGGTGGATCTGGCGCAACATATCAAGAAATGGCAGATTCTATGGGTTTACCTCTTCATTCAGGTTTAATATATTTAGATAATGCTCTACATAAGTATGGAGTTAGAGATAGAGTAAAAGTGTTTGCAAGTGGAAAATTATTTAGTCCAGATAGGATTGCAATTGCATTAGGCATGGGCGCCGACTTAGTAAATATAGCTCGAGGAATGATGATATCGGTTGGATGTATTGGAGCACAAAAATGTCATACAAATACATGCCCTGTCGGTGTTGCAACAACAGATCCAGGTCATCAAAAAGCTCTAGTGACCGATGAAAAACAGTGGCGTGTTTTGAATTATGTAATTACTCTACGAAATGGTCTTAATTCTCTAGCAGCAGCCTCAGGCCTAACTAATTATACCCAGTTTAATCGTAGCCATATTGTATATAAAGATAGATATGGAAAAGTTAGTTTGTTATCAGATTTATTTCCGTATCCTGAAAAATAAGTAATTTATATACTACAACTCATATCGTGCCCACAACACATAGGTGATTTTATTTTACCATGACCTTCTGGGCATTTTGCAATAGATACTTTAGAGCCATCATCTTTTGTCAAATGATCATGCACTAGTTCTTTACCGCATTTTACACAATTTAATCCCGTTACTCCCATACCGCAATGTTCACAAACATAATCAGACATTTATTATTTCCTTATACTTAGTTAGTTAGATACTAATAATTGATTATAAATATAAGAGTTAAAAAAATAATAAAAAACTTATAGTAATAGGAATTATTACTATTTATAAATAAAATTAATTATGAGATTTAGTAAGCAGCGTGAATTAATAAAAAATATTGTTCAAGGAACGAATTCGCATCCTACAGCAAATTGGATATATAAAAAGGCTAAGAAAAAAATATCGAATATTAGTTTAGGAACCGTGTATAGAAATTTAAGTAAGCTTAACCAAGATGGAATCATTAATATATTGTATGATAATAATATAGCTCGCTATGATTGGAATACAGTTTCGCACGATCATTTAAAATGTCAACAATGTGGGGATATAATTGATATTCATATGCATACAAAAGAATTACAAAAAGAAGTTTGGAATCAATACAAATTCGAAGCTGATAATATTGAGATAAATATCACTGGAATTTGTAATAAACATTAATATTATTTATAGGAGTTCATTATGTCAGAAGAAAATAAATGTCCAGTTTCACATGGATCAAACAGTCAACATACGCGTGGTTCTATGTCAAATAATCAATGGTGGCCAGATGCATTAAACTTGGATATACTTCATCAACATGATAGAAAATCTAATCCGATGGATGAAGGTTTTAATTATAGAGAAGAATTTAAAAAACTAGATTATGAAGCCCTGAAAAAAGATCTAACTGATCTTATGACAGATTCACAGGATTGGTGGCCTGCTGATTATGGACATTATGGACCTTTGTTTATCCGAATGACTTGGCATGCTGCAGGTACTTATAGAACGGCTGATGGTCGTGGAGGTGGTAATACAGGTAATCAACGTTTTGCGCCACTTAATAGTTGGCCGGATAATGGAAACTTGGATAAAGCACGCAGACTTCTTTGGCCTATAAAACAAAAATACGGTAATAATATAAGCTGGGCAGATCTATTAATTCTTACTGGAAATGTTGCTATAGAGTCAATGGGTGGAAAGACTTTTGGTTTTGCAGGTGGTCGTCCTGACATATGGGCGCCTGAAGATGATATCTTTTGGGGAAAAGAAAATGAATGGCTTGGAAATAATCGTTACACCGGTGAACGTGATCTTGATAAACCACTAGGAGCAGTTCAAATGGGGTTAATATATGTTAATCCTCAAGGACCAGATGGAAAT
>CAYTYA010000134.1:0-3247 GCA_964442015.1 uncultured bacterium | reverse complement strand
ATATCTTAATTATTCAAGATTCAAAATATATTCTCTAATAATCTCAATACCTTCATCATGATTAATTGAACGGCCTATTTGAGGCATAATAGCTGGGGCTTCAGTCTGCATCATTCTATATAGCAAGATTGATTGATCAGGGTTTCCTGGTACAATATCATATTGTAAATCAGGAGCATTAAAATTTGTTGGTATTTTGAAAATTCCAGTATGAATTCCTTCTTCTTCATAATCCCAATTAATATATAATCCATTCGCATTCGCTGTTCCTCCTTGGCGATGACAGAATGCACAATTAGCATCTAAGTACGCTTTCCCCCTTGATATAGGATCAAGTGAAGTATCCCTATAATCTGGAACCTGACTTATGTTTGAAGGTGTCCCACTGAGTATTCCTTGATCCACAAAATTATCTATTTGATTTAGAGATAAATCATCTGCCGTTAGACGATTGAGATTAGCTGGCTTAGGTCCAATAGGCAACATCTCTTCATTCAAATTATGACAGGTTCTACAATCCAACTCTCTTGGTATAACATATCTGGAAATTTCTTTCAGATTGCCATTTTCGATAATTGTTGAAGCTGATAATGTGCCACCTACGATTAATCTCGTTGCTTCTGTTTGTTCATCATTCCATTTATAACTAAACGGTTTCCACTTTGCCTCTTTCTTTACAAGAAGCCTAGTTTCTACAATGCTTCTCCCAAGAGATTTATCTCTAATATCTGTGTAATAGATAAAGTTTTTTATGATGATTGTCCCAATTGGAAAATTTAATACGTTAAAATCATCCTGATATTCCATGGTAGTGCCTTCAGGTAAATAAATGAATCTTTCTTTAGATGTATAATCAGAAAACAATGGCGAAGTCACATTATATGAATAGACACCTTGGGCAGGGTTCAATGCATTCATATCTCCAGCAAAGAATCCATAATCTGAAAGGTTAGTAAAGGGTACTTGACTTAAGTCAATATTCGCATATTCATTTATTGGAGCATATTTATCTTCAATACTACATGAACTGCTCAGTAATATTATTGAAAATAATATGGAGACAAATATTCTTTTTTTCATTTATGAAAAGGTATGGTTTATTATTCACAATCTGATGGTGTATCAACTAAATCAAAATTGGTATGAGTAACGCCTGTCCCAGCAAAATCATCTAATGAAGTAGATGTTATATGTACAACACTATTAGCAGCCTCTACAAAATTGGCTTCAAGGATGACTACATCAGAAGATTCTTCAATAACAGCCCTTGTGCCTGCATATGGAGCTCCTCCAGCAGTATAGTCCTGTTGATCCAGAAATATATCTGGTCTAACATTTCCATTTAAGGCAAAGGTATACCATACAAGCGGACCAGCTGGTCTATCTAAAATTCCAGGTACATTGTATATGCCACCACCACTACTAAATGAATTATCATGAATGTAAATATCTTCATTCAAAAAGGTAAATGATGAATCCGCATTAGGATCAAAATTGAAATCAACCAAAAAATATGCAACTCCAATAATACCACCACATTCATTATCAACGAATGTATTACCTGTAATATCTAGAGCGCTGGTAGCAGCATATAAAATTCCAAAACCGGGAGGAACATCTGCTGCTAGTGAACTTCCTAGGTCAGCAAAATTCGTTTCATTATTATTTGTAAATGTATTGTTATATACTTTACAGTTAGAACCGGATTTAATTCTACTAACACCAGCGTTATCATATACTAAAAGGCCCACGGTATTTCTAGTATATTCATTCCCATATATTTCTACATCTATATTGTTCTCTGCTTCCATCCCAAATACATTCAATGTCATCACATTATTTCTCATAATTACCCGTTGATTTTGACCAGAATAAATACCCGCATCAACGCCTCCCTGGGTGTAACAATTTTCTACAATAACATCATCGCTCTCTACAGGGTAAATACCATAAGCGCCATTGTCTGAACTAGTTTCTGGCCATACAATCCCAACTCCATCAAATCTAAGTCCTGTAATATTTCTTGCTGTGATACCGTTTCCGCCATTGGTATTTTGAACAGTAAATCCACAGAATAGAAGATTAGAGCAATCTAAAGCTGCAATTCCTTCACCGGTTGTAGAAGTTGAATTACTAAAATCAAAATATGTTTCATTAATACCGGCCCCTTTGATAGTAAGGCTATCAATATCTGCCAGAGGAATTGTATTAGTAAAACTGTATGTTCCAGGTCCGAATGAAAATATTTTTCCATTGGGTTCTTCCGTTAAATAAATAATGAACTCATCTTCAGAAAACGTTGCTGCTTCAAACGAAATTAACGATACCTCTTCAGGTGCTATAATTTCTTCATCATTCTCTTCACATGATGGAATAATGATGATAGTTAGAATAAGAAATAATTGTAATAATCTGGAAATTTTCATATTTAAATCCTTTGTCTTGATTAATTCACATATTTTACGTCTCATTGTATATATAAATAAACAATTTTTGATTACATAGATAATTTGAAAAAATTATTGGAATGGATGTATAAGATAAATATTAATTAAAGTTCTTGAAAAACACGTATGTAGTCCACGATCATCCATTGAGGGAATAGTGTCGTGTTATCAGGGCTACCAGGCCAATTACCTCCAACAGCAACATTCATAATAAAAAAGAAGTTGTTATGAAACGCACTTAATTCAGCTGGAGTAATATCCATTGTATTAAAATTTATATCATCAAAATACCAGCGTATATTTTGTTCATCCCATATTATGGAATACACATGATATTCTTCGCTTAAGTATGATTCATTTGTATATCCTTGCCCATATGAAACGTGACCCCCCTGATTCCAATGTGCAGTTCCACGAAGAACATTATCTCTCCCATTACCACCACCTATCATTTCCATAATATCAATTTCACCGCATGCAGGCCAACCAACTTGGAAATGATTACTTCCAAGCATCCATAATGCTGGCCATATACCTTGACCTTCAGGCATAACTGCACGTATATCTATACGCCCATATTTAAATGATTTCTTGTCTCTCGTTATTAATCGAGATGAAGTATAATTACTACTTTCCATTGATTGCCTTCTTGCTTCAATCACAAGATTGCCATCAATAATGCTTGTGTTTTCTTCTTGATAATATTGCAATTCATTATTTCCCCACCCCCAAGTACCTGTACCAATCTCAAATGACCAGTTATTTGTATTAACACCGGGCCCATCAAATTCATCACTCCA
>CAYTYA010000133.1:0-3273 GCA_964442015.1 uncultured bacterium | reverse complement strand
TGGGTATATCCTGGATATGACCATGATCAGAATCTTGAAAACTATTTGTCCGATAATAAAAAGCCATACCCTGTTGTATTTATTTCATTTCCTTCAGCAAAAGACCCTACCTGGGATACAGAGCATCCAAATTCTGCAACGATTGAAGTAATTACCGTAGCTGAATTTGCTAAGCATAAACAATGGGAAGATACACAATGGAAGAACCGAGGGGGTGAATATGACTTATTTAAAGAAAATATTTCACAAAGCTTATTAGAATCGTTATATAAAAATTCTCCAAACACAAAGGGACATGTGGATTATTATGAGTTATCTACCCCTCTTACAAGTAGAGATCTTGCAAATTATAAAGAAGGTGAATTGTATGGAATTGATCATACCCCACAACGATTTCAACAGAAATGGTTGAGACCAGAAACTAAAGTAAAAAATCTATTCTTGACAGGACAGGACATTGTTACTGCAGGAGTTTCTGCAGCAATGATGTCAGGAGTAATTACTTCCTCAGCTATTTTAAAGAAAAATTTGATGAACCAATTTCTACATTGATTTATTTTTATTTTAAATAATATTTTAGAAATTCCAGACAAGTTTAACTAAACCTTGTTTAGTGTAGTCTATAATATTGAATAATTGAAAGGAAAATATGAACGCCACATTTAAATCTATCACATATATAATATTGATATTTTCAACCATGCTTCTATCCCAACGCGGAGGAAGAGGAGGTTTCAACCCTGCAAATATGCCAAAGATTGGAGTATTACAAGGGATGGTGGTTGATTCTACATCAACAAATCCTATTCCATATGCCTCCATTTCTATTATAAATATGCGAAGCAATGAAGTTGTAACCGGTGGAATAACAGACGAAACAGGTGCATTCTATATCAAAGAAATTCCAATGGGGATGTATAATGTAATTGTAGAATTTATTGGGTATGAGAAAATCAATATAGGCCCAATAAAACTTTTCCCGGGCGATGGAGGAGGCGTTGAACAAAACTTAGGGACAGTTGCCATGGAATTATCTGCAGTACAAATGGAAGAGGTAGATGTGTATGGTGAAATACCTAATATGATTTATACGGTGGATAAGAGAATCTTTGACGCAAAGAAGGATATGACTTTAGTTGGCGGCACAGGTTCCGATGCACTAAAAAAGATACCTTCTGTTGATGTAGATATTGATGGAAATGTAACCTTAAGAGGAGATGGGAATGTTACGATTCTTTTAGATGGTCGCCCCATGCGTGGAGATAGAAGATCCATGGTAGAGGACCTCCCTGCAGATATGATTGATCGTATTGAAGTTATTACTAATCCTTCTGCAAAATATGATCCAGATGGAATGGCAGGTATTATTAATATTATTTTAAAAAGAGGGCGATTTGAAGGAATGAACGGGTCTGCAACAATTACTGCAGGTGAATATAGTCGCTACAATCTTTCAGGTATGTTCAATTATAGAAGAGATAAATTTAATTTTTTTACAAATGGAAGTTATCGATTATGGAATAGCTCTGGCGGAGGAAACAGACTGTTTCAATATATTTATCCAACAACGACCAATGAAACAAGACAGCGAACGGAAGGATATAGAGAGCCTGTCTCAAATAATATAAAATTGGGAACAGACTATTATTATGATAAAAACACTATGTTTACTGTTGCAATGACATACAAAGAATATGATAAACAAAATGAAGAAAAAGTATTTTATTATAATCCAGATTATTTATTTGAATCAGAGGAATTTGATATGGGCACTGATTTAGATTTTGAATTTGGTTATTACAAAGATTTTGCTCAAAAAGATAGAAAGCTTGTATTTGAAGCAAGTAGCTCTATTAATGAAGATGAAGGGTATGAGCATGGGTTTTCTAACTTAGCTTCTTCAAATACCTATACGGATGATCATGTGCATAGCGAAGACGATCCTTACCATAAGGAGAACAATAATAACATAATTATTAAATCAGACTATACACACCCATTTGGACAGTCTTCAAAATTTGAAGCAGGATTTAAAAGCACATTAAAACAGTTTAAGACAAATCAATATTATCTACATTCAATATTTGATTCGAATTATGAAGAAGATGTGCATGCATTATATGGTACATTATTATATAATTTTACTGATCAATTCGGAGTGCAATTGGGGGCACGTGCGGAGCAAGCGCTAACAACTGCAATTTTAGGTAATAAAGAACCTTCTGATGAAGATACTACAAATATTTTCCTTTATATGATGGATAACGCGGTAAATCAATCACCATTTAATAATGATTATTTCAAAATATATCCAAGTGTAAATATGTTATATAATTTGAATCCCACACAACGGGTTCAGTTTGGTTTTAGTAAACGGGTTAATCGACCAAGAAGAAGAACATTAACACCATTCCCTCAAAGCACAAATAATACTTCATTTATTCGAACAGGGAATCCATACCTTAAGCCAGAATATAGCGATGTAGTTGATTTGAATTTTTCTAGCAATTCCAGAAAACTTACATTGAATACAGGTGTCTATTATTCTCATTTAACAGATAATATTAGCTGGTGGGATAGGGATTATATTGTTTTCCAGGATACGACATATGAAGTCATGGGTTCTGATAATGCAGGACAATCAGAAAGGAATGGAATCGAATTTTTTATTAATTATAGACCAATGCCACTCATAATGTTTATGATGAGTTTAAATACATGGAATTCTAGGACGTATGATTCTGGGGAGTCTGATCTAAATGGAAATTCAAAAGGGTATTTTGCATGGGGCAGTTCTATGATAACAATACCAATGATAGGCAGATTAGATATATCAGGTAGATATAGAGGGCCCATGAAAATAACAACTGGGGAAATAAGACCTTCTCTTACACTGAATTTATCTTTTCAGAGAAAATTTGTAGATGACAAACTCACAATGACAATAAAAGTACGTGATTTATTAGATAACAGTAATTTTTCCATTGCAACTGAAGAAGAATTAATTGATCAAATTAGTTTAGAATCTTATACAAGAATTATGGATGCCGATCGTCGCAGAGATAAGCGATCAATCTCTTTATCCTTAAGTTACAGTTTTGGTAAAATGCAGCAAAAAAGACGCATGAGCGGAGATAGAGAAGGATTTGGCGGTGGTGGAATGGATATGAGTTATTAATTATTTGAATTGCAAAAAAGCCCCGAAAGGGGCTTTTTTATTTGTGGCTCGGGACGGAATCGAACCGCCGACACAAGGATTTTCAGTCCTCTGCT
>CAYTYA010000132.1:0-3362 GCA_964442015.1 uncultured bacterium | reverse complement strand
CAGGAATAATTTCTGTTTTTCCATTATACACATCTAACTCACCAGTTACTTCAACACTATCGCCAACAACAAGTTCGACATATGGTGCACTAAAGTGGAAAATAACAATGCCTCCGGTACCATCCTGTAAGCCATATTCTGTATTAGATGTTTGGAAGTTCGGTGTAGTAACTATACCGCGAACTGTAACACTAGCACCTTCATCCTGGGTCCGTGCTTCAGCAATTGTAATATAATTTGCGCTAGATAATTCGGTAATCCATGTTTGTACTAACGTTCTATTTGCAGTGGACATTAATGCACTTGGAGGCATTTGCCCACCATATGTTCCACCATTTGTAATCTTATCATACAACACTGAATTATTAGGGTTTCCACTTGCTACTCGTGAGGCACCTCCATACTCATTTCCAGATGAGGCCACATCTACCAAATTATTATAACTTTGTCCAGATGTTAAATCTAACCCGGAGCTATGTCCATACGTATGACAACTGGTACAATTACCATTCCATAATGGTTGAATATCCGTATCATAGTCAACTGTTTGTGCAACTATGACTGTAATGAACAAGGGTATAAATAGAACTTTCCTCATTTTAACCTCCTCTTACTGGTATTATTTAATAATAAGAAATTTACCTTCCTTTATCTTTCCATAAGATAATGTTTCTTTATCCAAATTTTTGACTGTAAATAAATACAATCCTGATGCAATAGCCTGATCATCTTTTGTTATCAAATCCCATGCATGTTCTCCTCCGCTTAATTGTGGGGCTTTGTACTCATCAATATTATATACATCATTTCCTTTATAGTCAATATTATGTTCAAGTATATCTACTAAATCACCTGCAAGTGTAAAAATCCGTATTTCTGCTTTGCCCGGCAAATTTGTAAACCATATCATTTGCGATCTACTTCCATACCCATCCCATTTGGCCTGTCCTTTATATGGATTTGGATATACGCTCGGTTCGCCAACCCAATCAGATGGATCAGGTTTTATGCCTGGATACACATATCTTCTATTTGCATAAATAGAACTTTCCAAACTTTCGAGGTTTGCGTCGGTGTCTCCGCGATCATAGGCAGTAACTGTATAATAGTTTAACCACCCGTTTTTCACATGATCATTCACAAACTTATAATGATAAAATGAACCATTAACTTCCGCGCTGTCTGATTCTCCAAATTCATTGACAATCTTTATTAATTCAAAACCTGTATTATATCCAATACCCATATGATTTGGATGAGATAAATCATATTCGCCTAATAAGGTAAATTCATCCTTAGAATCATTCATTGTTTTCCGAGCGCCATATACTCGGTATCCTTCGAAATCCATCTCACGACTAATTGGATCAATAAAACTTTCCGCATTCTTTTGCCAGTACACAGTAACCATTTGGTCATCTACATCAATTTCCATATTTGGTACTGGAGGTGGCTCCGGTAGTATATATCGATCAATCATGCCATCATCATCTAAATCTTCATCGGGATCAAGAATATTATTACGATTCTTATCTTCCCCATTATAGGCTCGTTGGGCCCAATCTGCATTCACATATAAATTTTTTCTTCGTTCCGGTGAATCATCCCCGGTGCCATTCCATTTTGCAGTAACGACTGCCATTACAATATTACACGAGTCACCTGGAGGTAATTCCCAAGAGGATGAATCAGTCTCAGTTGGAATACTTCCAAATGGTCCCGCTGAAAATAAAAACATCCAACTATTTGGTTCATTTGGATATCCATCAGTTCCGTACTCAGGGCCAGTTCCCTTTGCTACGGAACTAGACAATTTTTGATACCTTTCATTATCATCTAATGGCATACTGTATACAGGATAGGATGAATTATTGGAATTAGTCCAAACCCATTGATTATAATTAGATCGTACATATGGACGTGGCACATTCCCTCCAAGCCAAGTCATCCCAATATAACTTTGTGCCCATCCATCATCTCCATCTACATCATATTGGTATGCAATATCTCGATTAAATTGGGAGTCATCGCTAGATACATCAAACCCATTCAAATTATCATACCAGGTAAACCCGCCTCCAGGTTCATATTTATTCGTATAGTTCATATTAGCAACAGAAGCGTCTGTCCATAAACCTGCATGTAAATTTTGAATAGTCTGATCTGATTGGTTTTTTATTGTATAGCTCAAAATAACAAATGCATCCGCAAAAGAAAAATTCCAAGCGTAGGATGTAAGTCTAACATCAATTCCTAGGGGTGTATGATTTGGGATATTCATATCATCGGATGGGTCAGTGCCATAATCGCGAAACATAGTTTTAAAATCCTGATGAGATGTGGCATAAGGAGAAAAATATTGAGCGATAGAATCCAAAGAAGTGGAAGATATGGAAGATTCAATATCAATATTTTCAACTGCGGAAAATTCAAACCCTTCCTGGCCTGATTCAAATACGCCATCCACAATTGCAGATGAAACACGGCGCTGTCCATTCACAATGCCTCCTACCCATAAGCCAGCATAAGAAAAATGTTCTACCTGGTCTCTTAGAATTTCTGTATTCTGTTTATATTGACAAGAAGGTAGAATTCTTCCATCAATTTTATTCCACCCATTCCCCAACACACCAAAATTGGTTACCGTAAGGCCTAATTGACCAACCGAAGTATATTTATCATACACATCTGACACTGATTGCGCCATAATTAAATATGGCAATACAATACCAATAATTATAATATAGAAAAGTCTATTCACCCTCTCCCCGGTTTTGGACTACTAATACTGTAAGTCAAATTAATGAAACGTATTCGAATTTACCAATGGATTGGATGGATAGATTATTTCATTAACATCAGTTTATGTGTTATTATTTTCTGTTCAGATTCAAGTGAAAGAAAGTATATACCACTTGGCGCATTATTTGCTTCCCATATAGATTGATAAAACCCAGGAGTGGTTTTTGCATGATAAATATTTTGCACTAATCTTCCATTAATATCGTAGATATTTAGTGAAACAACAGTTGTGTGATTTACTAAAAATGAAATCTGAGTAGTTGGATTAAATGGGTTAGGATATGGTGGGTATAATTCAAACACATTAGGCAATAATTGATCATTTATTGTAGAAACTACGATGCTATCATTCCAAGCTCTTCCGGGTGTACCAAGATCACCATCGCCATAGATCAATGATGATGCTACCCAATTAGAATCGATCGCATTATCACTAGAATGATCGATCAGATACATGGAAACACCACTTGAATAAGGGAATGTTCCTCCATAAGAAATATCATCTACAACCTTTTCATCTTGATCCAATAAAATAATCTCATCATCACTATTTGCTAATG
>CAYTYA010000131.1:0-3375 GCA_964442015.1 uncultured bacterium | reverse complement strand
CATTTTCAAGCCAAATTGCTGCATCATTTTGATCTACCCATATAAATGTTTGATAGGTTGGTCCCGCAAAACCATTCATTATTTCATCTTCCGTTGTAAAAATAATATCTATAATTGGAATTTCTTCAAGGCTCATTTGTTCTAATAGAACTGGAAGGACTTGCTCAGAAATTATAGCACCTTCTTTTGCGATTGTTTCAATACCACTATGGTAATGTACTCTAAAGTGCTCAGTGGTTATAGTATTCCAATCAAGTTCGCCATGCGTCCTATTAGTCCATGCCCAAGTTTGACTATAACCTATAGAGTTGATTAATAAAACTAATAATAGCTTTTTAACGACCATTTATTGATATATTTATTGCTGCTCCAAGATTTTCATCATCCGTTGCAAAAATTATTTTATTATCATTAATAGTAAGGGCTTCAACTTTATTCTTTTTAAATACATATTGCTTTGGAAAAGAATCCGAAATATAAAAATATAATTGTTCTTTTAAAATTTCAAATTTACCTATTTTATATATTGCAGATTTATATGGGCCATCATCACCAGGGTCTGCCGTAGATGATGTCCATAATATATTATTATTATCAATATCCATATCACTCATATGTCTTTTTGATACGATCGGCCAAGGCAGATTAATAAAAATGCTATCTTCTACACTTATCGTAATATCATCATCAAATAAACTAATAGATCCCCAAAATAATATCGATTCTTCACTATCAGATCCTCTATGCGCCCATGCTATATAGGTATTAGTATTTTTTCTCATTATTAATAAACTTTCAAGATTTAAAGGTGGTCCGCTATCAGGTATTCTAAATTCTTTAATTATATCTATAGTATTTGATTGAAGATCTAATTTTATCCAGTAACAAAACCCCCAACTTCCCATTGCTATATATTCATTTTTCAATCCAGGAATATTTGATAACGCCTCAAGGTCTATAGGTAAATCTTCACTTGGCCATTTTAGCCCTACATATAGCGAATCTGCAGATAGGTTAATTAATCCAATCCGTAACTGGCCTTTCTTTTTGTTATCATGTACAACAAGATATTTATTTGTATCACTTGTAGAAGAAATTCCGCTTATTGCAATTTCTCTTTTCCCGCTAACAAATTGCCAGCGTTCATCTATTGGCCTTAATTCTGTTTGGCAACTAAATAAGATTAATATAAATATATATATGATCGAGGAGTAAGTGTATCTTTTCATAAGGAGTTTTTTATAATATATTAATCTAAGCTAATAATATGCTATTTGTAATAAGTCTTAGAAATATTGTATAGCTGATTATAATTCACTCTAGGTTCGATGTGGTTTTACTATTTTATCATACAATTATTAGAAGATAATTTATTTAGTACATAAATAAATTTGCAAATGGCTTTCGCTGCTAAATGGAGACTTATCATAATCTCCAAATTTATTATAAATTTTAAATCCCGATTCACTTAACAGTCTATCCATAGTATCTGGATATATCATATGCATATCAAATAAGAATTGATCTACTTTGGATGATTCAAAGAACCATTTAATTTGATTGATCTGCGTATCGGGATCATACTGGTTTACTTCATTAACAATGCATTGCTCTCCATTAGGTAAATCAAATTCCATGACGTGTGTCTTAATATTTGGCCTATAAAGAAATATAGGATTTGGAACAAAAGTATCAATGAGAAATAATCCTCCATCCAATAAATGTGCATATACACAATTAAAAAATTTTGACAAGTCTTTATTTGTTAATAGATGGCAGATTGAATTAAAACCTATAAAGATAAATCTATATTTCTTTTTAAGGTCAATATTTTTCATATCCCCTTGAACTATATTATGGACACTTTTAATTGAAGTTAATTTTTTCTTTGTAAACTCTACAAAGGCTTCACTTAATTCTACACCTGTATAATTAAAGCCTTTTTTAATTAAAGGAACTGCAAGCCTTCCTGTTCCTGAGGCCATTTCTAATATTGGCCCACCATGCTCTAAAGCACAATTAGTAATAAATTCTATATCATTAGTTTTCCATGCATGAGCAGCATCATAGAGCTGCGGATCTGAATAAATATCAATTTGCAAAAAAATTAATTTAAAATAACCAGATCCTTGCTGGTTTGATTTAGTATCTCACATCCGTCTTCTTTTATTATAATATCGTCCTCAATCCGGACACCACCCCATCCAGGTATATAAATACCGGGTTCAATAGTTACTACATTATTTTCATCTAAAATTTGGGTGCTTAATTGGCTCATTCGCGGTTCTGTATGTATTTCAAGCCCAAGCCCGTGTCCAGTTCCATGATTATAATACTCACCATACCCTCTATCAGTAATGAAATCTCTAGTTATTGTATCCATTTTTTTACAGCTAACACCTGCTTTAGCAGCATCACAGCCTGCTTGTTGAGACCCTTTTACTATGTCATATATTTCATAATGCCTATCTGTTGGTTTTCCTATTAATGGTGTCCTCGTCATATCTGCATGATATCCTGCATATTTTGCTGCTGCATCTATAACGATAAAATCGCCATCTTTGAAGGGTCGATTACTTGGAACAGCATGTGGCAATGCTCCATTTTCTCCAGCAGCAACAATAGGATTATAAGCTTCTCCATCGCTTTCTTGTCTATAGCGCAAAACCAGCTGGTTTGCGACATCCTTTTCTGTGACCCCAGGCTTAAGCATAGGCAATATTTCTTGATATATAACATCCGTTATTTCTACTGCAGTACGTATTGCATTTAATTCAGATTCATCTTTTACCGCTTGTAAGTTTTCCATAAGCATTGATGTAGAACTCCATTCGGTATTTGGAAAACTATCGGAAATTTTCTTATACTGACTGAAACTTGTATGGTCTCCTTCAAAAGCTAAATTTTGACCATCCTTAATAAGTTTATTTTTTTCAATTATTGATATATGATTACCAAAATCTATATATCTAATCATATTATTGACCTGTTTTTCTGATTGCACGTCGTACCTGCCATCAGAAATAAAATAAGAATTATCTACAGTAATTAAACAAGAACCAGCAGAACCCGTAAATCCTGAAATATATCTAACGCTTGTTAAATTTGTTAAATAAATCCCATCTAATCCTTTGTTTGCAAGTATTTGTCGTAGCTTATCAAGACGTGATAAAAATATATTGCTATTCATCAATTAATTACTTTCTTCTTTAATAAGATTCTTAATTGCGTCACGCTCTTGTTCAATTTTTATAGAGTCCGCACCTTTTGTTACAAGTATATCTAAAACATCAAGCGCTTGGTAAAATAGTTTTTGATTCTTTAATACATTTACCATTGTAAACGTTGCGATTCTAGGGCTTATAGCTAATTGTG
>CAYTYA010000130.1:0-3432 GCA_964442015.1 uncultured bacterium | reverse complement strand
TTAGTAATCATTCTAACGACACCTGCTTGTGAACTAGCACCAAAAAGAGTTCCTTGTGGTCCGGCTAGAACCTCAATACGTTCCATATCTGCTGCATATACATCCAAGTTTCTTCCAGGTTGAGCTAAAGGTTGCTCATCCAAATAGAATGATACGTTGGGAGCTAAGCCAGCAACACCAGCTGTAGTAAGATTGGGTGTTGTCGAGGCAAGACCTCTAATATAAATTGTGCTTGTTCCAGGTCCTGCACCACCAGCAGTTACAGTAGGCAATTGCAATAAATAATCTTCAAATACATTTACCCCTTTATCTTCTAGGTCGCTTTCACGAAGTGCTGATACAGATATCGGCACATCTTGTAGACTTTCTGTTTTCTTTCGAGCAGTTACTACAACTTCTTCTAATTCTGATTGCGATAAAGCAAATCCACTAAATGCTGCCGCATTTAATAAAGCAATAGAAGAAAGGTAATAAGTTAAGTGTTCTTTAATTTTACTAAACATTTATTCAAACCCCCTAATAGTGTTGAAATATGTTGGCAGACATTACGCAAACAAGCCACTATTGTCAATATTAACGTTGATTGGATAGAGGTTTAGGGACTTATTAAATTGTAATTTTTAAAGATAATATATAGTCTTGCATGTCCTAAATATGAATGTGAGGGGTTATTTTGAAAACAGATATAGAGATTGCTAGAGAAGCCGAACCAAGAACAATTGAGAAAATTGCTACTAAGTTAGGTATTAGTGACGAATATCTTGAGTATTACGGTAAATTCAAGTGCAAAGTTAACCTTTTGATTAATGGAGAAAAGCTCAAGGAGCATAAAAACGGTAAATTAATTTTAGTCACAGCAATATCCCCTACTCCAGCCGGAGAAGGTAAAACGACTACAAGTGTGGGTCTAGTCGATGGGCTTTGTCATATTGGAAAAAAAGCAATGATTTGTCTGAGAGAACCAAGCTTGGGGCCTTGTTTTGGTATGAAAGGTGGTGCTGCAGGAGGTGGGTATGCTCAAGTGATACCTATGACAGATATCAATTTACATTTTACTGGTGACTTTCATGCCATTGGAGCAGCTCATAATCTTCTCTCTGCCCTCATTGATAATCATATTCATTGGGATAACCAGCTAAATATTGATCCAAGAAGAATCACTTGGAAAAGAGTAGTTGATATGAATGATAGATCTTTAAGAGATATTACATGTGGCCTTGGTGGGACTGGTAATGGCATACCTAGACAAAGTGGTTTCGATATAACAGTTGCTTCAGAAATTATGGCTGTGTTTTGTCTGGCATCAGATATTGATGACCTAAAAAAGAGAATAGGAAATATCGTTATAGGTTATACAAGGTCTAATGAACCCGTAAGAGCAAAACAGTTAAATGCTGATGGGGCAATCACTGCATTATTGAAAGATGCATTTCAACCTAACCTAGTGCAAACTCTTGAGAATAATCCTGCATTCATACATGGTGGACCTTTTGCTAATATTGCTCATGGTTGTAATTCTGTTGTTTCAACAAAAACTGCATTAAAACTTGTTGATTATGTTGTTACAGAAGCAGGTTTTGGGGCTGATCTAGGTGCAGAGAAATTTTTTGATATTAAATGCAGGAAATCAGGTTTAAAACCAGACGCTGTTGTTTTGGTTGCTACGACTAAAGCTTTAAAAATGCATGGCGGCATTAAAAAGGATGCCCTTACTTCAGAGAATGTTGATGCTGTGACGAAGGGTTGCAAGAATCTTGAAAGACATATTGAAAACATTAAAAAATTTGGAGTCCCAGTTGTAGTAGCAATAAATGACTATGTAACTGATACAGAAAAAGAGCACGTAGCAATCATTAATTATTGTAAAAATATTGGTGTTCAATGCAAAATTTCTTCTCATTGGGAAAAGGGAGGTGAAGGAGCAGCGGATCTTGCTGAAGAAGTGGCAAAAATCGCTGATTCAAATTCTGCGGACTTTAAGACTTTGTATGACAATACAATGTCTCTGTGGGATAAAACACAATACATAGCACAAAATATTTATGGTGCTACAGACATAATTGCTGACAAAAAGGTAAGAAATCAATTTAAGAAATTAGAAGATGATGGATTTGGTGACTACCCAATATGTATGGCCAAGACTCAATATAGTTTTTCCACAGACCCATTGTTAATGGGTGCTCCATCTGGACATGATGTTCCTATTAGAGAAGTCCGGCTATCTGCAGGAGCAGAATTTATTGTAGTAGTTTGTGGTGAAATTATGACTATGCCAGGGTTACCAAAAATACCTGCTGCGGAAAATATAGATCTTGACGATAAAGGATTAATTCAAGGATTATTTTAGATATCATGAATTAAATTAAATAGGAGAAAATAAATGAAAATACTTTGTATCTTATATGACGATCCTAAAGACGGAATGCCTTCAAGCTATCCGGTTAAGGAACTTCCTAAACTTGAAAAATACCCTGATGGAATGTCCTTACCAAGTCCTAAGGGGAGAGATTTTACTCCAGGTGAATTGCTTGGTTGTGTATCCGGTGAATTAGGTTTAAGAAAGTTCTTAGAGGATAAAGGACACACACTAGTTGTTACATCTGATAAGGACGCTGAAGGATGTGTTGCTGATAAGGAATTAGTTGATGCTGATGTTGTCATTTCGCAACCATTTTGGCCGTATTATCTAACAAGAAAAAGAATAGAGAGTGCACCAAATTTAAAAATGGCAATTACAGCTGGTATTGGTTCTGACCATGTTGATTTACAGGCAGCGATGGATAATAAAGTTGATGTCGTTGAGGTCACATATTGTAATTCAAGGTCTGTTGCTGAGCATATTGTTATGATGATTTTATCTTTGGTTAGAGATTATCATAATCAACATAGGATAGTGAATGAAGGTGGTTGGCATATCGCTGATGCTGTTAAGAGGTCTTATGATGTTGAAGGTATGCATGTAGGTACAATTGCTGCAGGCCGTATTGGATACGACATGTTAAGAAAAATGCATCCTTTTGATGTGCATTTACATTATTTTGATAAACATAGGTTAAGTCCAGAACAAGAACAAGAACTTAATTTAACCTATCATGATTCAGTTGAATCTCTAGTTTCAGCTTGTGATGTTATTAATATAAGTTGCCCTCTTCATCCCGAAACAGAACATTTATTTAATGAAGAATTAATTAGTAAATGTAAACCTGGCGCGTATATTATAAATACAGCCAGAGGGAAAATTTGTGATAAGGATGCTATAGCAGAGGCTTTAAATTCAGGACAGTTGAGTGGGTATGCAGGAGATGTTTGGTTCCCACAACCCGCACCAAATGATCATGTTTGGAGAACAATGCCTCATCACGGAATGACTCCACACACATCTGGAACTTCTTTATCAGCACAGGCAAGGTATGCTGATGGAGTTAGAGAAAT
>CAYTYA010000129.1:0-3487 GCA_964442015.1 uncultured bacterium | reverse complement strand
AAATCAATCCAATGGAACGCTACCAACAACTTAGGACAACCAGTATCAGCAGGATTATATCTATATACCATACAGGCTGGCAAGTTCAGGCAGACTAGGAAGATGGTGTTATTGAAATAATAAACATTTTACTACATCAAGCCCCACATTAGTGGGGTTTTTTGTTTGTGGGATGATGGGTAGATTTTGGAATGACTAAACGTATTGTTATACTGCTATTTCTGGCAGGGTGTGCTCCTCAGCTTGATTATTTTGGAAATCCAATCAAATTAGATGAAGATATTATATCCCTGACAAAAATGCGTAAAGATCCATCTGAAAAAGATAAATTTTATTTAACATTTATTGAAATATATAATGCCAGTAACGCTCAGGTGTTAAAGAAGGAAAGGACTTTAGACAGGTATCTAGGTTTAATAATGAAATATTATGGGTATACTGAAAAAGAAATTTTAGAACAAAAAAACCATAACATTCTGCAACCTAGGTATTACGTTACGGTTAAGTTCCACTAATAAATAATTTAATATGAGCTCTGCACAGTAGTAGGTTTTTAGTTTTTGGGATGATAGGTAGATTCAGGAATGTTTAAGCGAATTAAACCACTATTATTATTTATCGGATTAGTTATTTGGTCTTGTGCAACGCCACCTCCAGTTGCTACTCAAACTCCAAAAATAATTGCACCAACAGTATCGATTTTATCCCCTGTCAATAATCAAACTATCAATGAAATTGTCACTATTGTTGTTGAAACCAAGGATAATGATGGAATAGATAAGGTTGAGTTTTACATTGATGACTCTCTTGTTTTTACGGATTTAGAATCATTTTATGAATATCAATGGAATACAATCCAATACGAAGATGATTCCAAACACACGGTAAAAGTTATTTCGTATGATTTATCAGGTCATTCAACTATATCAGAGCCAAATGTCTATGTAATTGATAATTCAACATCACATCCGCAAGGAGTCAATATTATTTCTGTGAGCTATACTGTTACTGAAATGACCATAGAATGGGAAGGAGCAACAGATCAAGATTTTAAAGAATACAAAGTTCTCTATTCATCCATAGAAGGTGGTGATAAGGATACTATTATCAGTTACTCAGATCAATCAAGGACAACCCATATTTTAACTGATTTTGACCCCGCTCAGGAGAACTGGTTCTGGGTGGATGTATTAGATATATATGGCTTAAGTACTTTGAGTGGTGGAATGACCAATGAGATCGATGATGCACCAACTTCATCGGATTTATATCCAATCTCACTTAATGATGAATTTCAGATAATGTGGTCAAAAAATAATATTGATGATGATTTTAGTTCTTACAAGCTTTATCAATCATTTTCTGAAGATATGAGTAATCAGATTTTAGTTTATGAGACAAATTATAGAACGGATACAACTTTTGTTTTATCAGTTGATGTGTTAAAATATTATCAATTAGTTGTTGAAGATATTTGGGGGATACAGTCAAAAAGCAATATTGAGATTGGAGATTATGAGATCAAAATATGGGGGGAATACTACTCTATAGTGAATACTATAGAATTAAACTTAATAGAAAATCAACTTACAGGAAATATACCACCAGAGATCGGGATTCTGACAAACTTAACTGGGTTATTTTTAAATTATAATTATCTGCAGGGAGAAATTCCTTCAGAAATTGGGAACTTGAGAAATCTCACCGAATTACACCTTGGTCACAATGATTTACAAGGAGAGATTCCTCCGGAGATCGGGAATTTGGTCAATCTGACTCATTTGAGTTTGTGGGATAATGAACTTACAGGTTCAATCCCTCCGGAGATCGGGAATTTGGTCAATCTGATTTATTTGAGTTTGTGGGATAATGAACTTACAGGTTCAATCCCTCCGGAGATCGGAAATTTGAATAATCTGATATTTTTGAGTATAAGTGAAAATGAAATCAATGGGCAAATACCTTTAGAACTAGGGAATCTGATTCATCTGAACTCTTTGGGTTTATTCAATAATGAACTCACGGGTTCTATCCCTTCAGAGATCGGAAATCTGACCAATCTGACTTATCTTGGTTTATTCAATAATGAACTTACAGGTGGAATCCCATCCGAAATTTGGGAACTAAAAAATATGGAATTTTTTAGATTAGAGAATAATCAACTAATTAATGATATACCAGAGAGTCTATGTGAATTAGATTTTAATTGGAGTAACACTACTTTTTTTAACATTTCTAATAATCAATTCTCTCCACCATACCCAGAATGTGTTGAAGAATATATAACTATTATGATACCTCCATTTGTGTTTAACCAATAATTATAATGTTCAATAATAAAATCGTATCAAAACTTTTTGTTAGTCTAACGGTTGCTTTACTTTGTTGGCTTACTACTATATTATACTTTGTTATCTCTTACCCTGAGGTAGAATGGGATTGGAGTATAATTAATACGGATGATTCACAATTTCCAAGATCATTTGCTTGGGGTACTGCAACAGCAGCACATCAGGTAGAAGGAAACAATATTAATAATAACTGGTATCAATGGGAACTCCAGTTTGATGAAAACAATGTTTCCCGTATTCATAATGGAGATCGTTCCGCGTTAGCTGCTGACCATTGGAATCGTTACCCTGAAGATATAAAGCTTATGAAAGAGCTAGGGGTGAATCATTATCGTTTTTCAATAGAATGGTCTCGAATCGAGCCTCAAAAAGGAGTAATTGATCAAAGCGCCTTAATCCATTACCGCAAAATGATTAAAGCTTTGATTGAAGCTGATATTACTCCTGTAATTACTTTGCATCATTTTACACACCCTATTTGGTTCGAGTCGATGGGGGCTTTTGAAAAAGCAGAAAATATTAAACATTTCGTTGAATTTTCAGAAATAGTCTTTAATGAACTTGGCGACCTGGTTCCAATTTGGTGTACAATTAATGAGCCAGCAATATTTGTTTCTGAAGGGTATTTTAATGGTGTTTTTCCTCCAGGGAAAAAGGATACAGAACTCGCTGGAGTTGTAATGAAAAATTTATTAAACGCTCATGTAGATGTATATAGACATTTAAAAAACTTGCCTAATGGATCATCAGTAAAAATCGGCATAGTAAAGAATATTTTTCAATTTGACCCTTTTAGAAGGTGGCATGTTTTAGATTGGTTTATGAGTAGAATATTAAATAATATTTTTACAAATGAACCGCTAAACTTTTTTAAATATGGAAAATCATCATTCTATATGCCAGCTATGGTTGATGATGAAATAATTAATGCAGATGCAGTTGGTTCACTCGATTTTATTGGTCTTAATTATTACAGTAGAATGCACGTTAAGGGCCAGATAAACCAAAAAGAACCGTTTCTTATCAAAACTCGAAAGGAAGATATTCAAACAGATATGGACTACCCTATGTATGGAGAAGGTTTGTATCGGGCACTACATACCATTAGCTTACTGGGAGTACCTATTTATATCACT
>CAYTYA010000128.1:0-3498 GCA_964442015.1 uncultured bacterium | reverse complement strand
GAATGATTATCAAATTCATTATTAATCTGAACTATTGTACAATATGTAATTATACAGAATAATTGAAAAGATTACAAATGTAGGGGTTTTACAATACTATTCGATATTGGATACTAATACTTCGCCCCATTTCAGGCATAATCAGTTTCGTCTTTGAAAGGTGATTAAAATATACTTGATTAAAAATATTATCTATAATAAAAATAATTTTATGCGTTTTTTTAGATGAATGGTTTGTATAGCTAGTATGTAAATCAACCAATAAGAAACCATCTGTTTCAGATTCAAATTCTCCTAATCTAGATTGAAGTAACACTTTTTTCAATTTTAGCTCAGCAGAAACTGGTTTCAGATTAATCTCTGTTGATAATAATACTTTATTAGGAGGCATAAATGACAAAGGTTGGTTTTCTGATAAATTATCTCCCCTTGAGACTGAAATACTTCCATGAAAATAAATTAATTTGGTCATTTTATAGCTAAAATTTGATTCAAAACCATATATTCTTGATCTCAATCCAACCATTTGATATTTATAGAGCCAACCGCTCGATCCGCTACCCCATTCAATCCAATCAGCACCAGGTTCATAGCCATCTCCCATTTTTGTACTAATGTGGTAGTTAGGGCTTTTATTAAAGAAAGATGTAAACCTTACTTTTCCTTTTGAAGTGTTATGTTCTAATGATGTTTCAAGACCCATAGTCTTTTCCAAGCCTAATTTAGGATCTCCTATTTCATATGCATAAGTTCCTAAATGTGGACCATCAGAATATAAATCTTCAATACTTGGAGAACGTTCAGTAAACATAAGACCGAACGATAATTTCCAATTTTCCCAGTTTTTTAAAATTGCTATAGCCGTTGAAAAAATTGGAAAGTTTCGATTTACAATTTCATTAGGATTGAAGTTAGATAAATAAAGTGATGTAGTTTTTGGAATAACTATAAGATATTCCAAACGAGATGAAATTTGTAAAGTCAAATCTCTTAGATCTTTTTCAAATAATCCAAAAAAAGCAAGACTTAGTTCTTTCGCGTCAGGTGTCCAATAGAATCCACCAGCTTGGAAGTTTCGGTATTGAAATAAGGAACCTACAGATCTATTAATACCAGTGAATTTAGACTGTATTGAAAAAATGTCTTGATTCATTATAACGGAAGGATTAAAAATACCTTTTTCAAATTCAGTATGTTCATAATTTATAAAACGTTGATCAATATCAAATATTTGAAAGCCTAGGAAAGAAATATCCTGATGATAATTAAACTTTTGAGTGTTTTTTTTCATTTTTATATCTACTCCATCAATATGTCCTTCATAGCTGCCTGGTATTCCATAGTCCATGAAAATTTGTTCAAAAGTGAAGGTAGATCGATTAGTCTTACCGAAATATGAATAACTGCCTGTAACTTCATAATTAGATAATTCAGTATTATCTAAAACCCCCACGGGAGTCCTTTGATTACCTGTTTTGCGACGGAGTGAAGAAAACCTCAACTGATGATTATTAATTGGTATATACGCTGTAATATTTCCAAATACACTTTTATTCGATGACTCTATACCTGTAAGAGCCATTACATGTATTTTACTAAATCTTGCTTCAGAATTAGCATGTCTAGATACGTTTATAACACCACCAATAGTGTTGGAACCAAAAAGTAATGCCTCTGGTCCACGAATAATCCTTACATTATTAAAGGAAGCCATATCTAAACTATTAGCATGATCAATAGAAGTATTTGAAAGATCACCTATAGAGAGGCCATCTTCAGTAAGTAAAAATCTATCTCCAGAATATCCCCGTAGAACTGGTTGAGTAGTTGCCTGTCCAATGGATCTTATAGCTAAGCCAGTCTCTTCTTTGATTGTTAAGGCAAGAGATGATTTAAGGTTTGTATGATATTTATTTCCAGAAACAATAATATTTGATACAAAGTCTTTTGGTTGTAATTCATGATGAGCTTCGACATTTATTTGATCTAACTTTAGCGTGTCTTTGAACATTATAATATTGCCTAGATCATATATTAGTTCATTTATCACCACTATTGTTTTTACATCTTTAAATCCAATCATGGAAAATGTCAAGGAAACCGTATCTTTTGGTAACTTTTTCAAAGTAAAGCTACCATCTACTTGAGATACAGTACCTATGCCAAGTGTTTCAGAATATATATTAGCACCATGTATTGGCGTCTGATCTTCAGCAGTTAGAACAATACCAGTAATATCACCATCTTGAGCCCATAAAAGGCCCAAGATGGTACAGTATATTATTGTTATCTTAATTGATAGTTACAGGTACGTTGTTTGTTGAAGTATAGTCAGCATGACCTTCATGCATCAATTGCAGTTTAAAACTGGTTGAACCAGCACTTACCCCAATGATATGAATTGCCATTTCATGGTGTTCTTCTTCACCTTCTTCATGTTCTTCAACTTCAACAATTGCAATATTAGAATCATTCTCAGAAATCACTAACTCATCTTCATCTTCCTCATCTCCTTCATGCTCAATCTCATTTTCTTCATGATCAAGAAAATGCACTGAAAGTTCAAGAGTGTCTCCAACGCTTAAAGTAACAGTTCCCGTCACAGCGCCTTCAAATTCCTTATACACTTCCGATCCACTTTCATCCTCAAGAACGAAACCATCCGCATCGGTATGCTCTTCACCATGATTATGATCATCATCCTCACAACCTGTCGTAAATAAAAACATACCAATTAACATAAAAACTAGATGTGCTTTAATAGCACGTATAAATAGATATTGCATAATATTAATCCTCAATTATTATTTAGATGAAATTTTTGACTACTATTTTAGTAGTAAAAATTTTTTAGATATTTATTTATATAATTTGAGGAGGAGGAGGTCTACTATATAAGGAGTGATTAATTACAGTTTTATTTTTATTTATATTAAAATAAACGTAAAACTGCAGATTGTTTGGGTAGGTTATTTCAAAACATTCTTGCCTATCGGCTTGAGTTTGTTTAACAATACATTTTTCACATTTATGATAAGAAAAATGATGTTCTTCATCATCACAATTAATTTTACAAATGCTATAGCCATCAGTATAATTAAGATTATGTGAATCAATGTGTATTGCACTGGATAATAAAAGAAATGATAATCCAGATGATAATAAAACTTTTAAAATGTTTTTCATCAGGGGAATTTTATTAATAATTATCATTTGTTCAAGTTTAACCAGGATTATTATTTTAGATCTCTAGAGCTATTTAATCCACTCAAACTAAATATGATTAAAGAAGTTAGCAGCCCTGGGTAAAACGGCTCAACCTCAAAAGGATATCCACCAGTTAAATTGCCCAGAATGAACCAGATAATAGCTATCATGACTGGAAGGGTCATCAGTTGAATAATATTCACTGGAATGCTGTGATTTGTTCTGAAAGTCATTAAGAAAGGCAATAGTAAGCCTGGCACAATTATAGACCCTGTCACATACCATAACCTC
>CAYTYA010000127.1:0-3545 GCA_964442015.1 uncultured bacterium | reverse complement strand
AAATAATTTCTATTGTAATTAGATATATAATCCATGAACTTGTCACTACTATGCGCCCGTAGCTCAGCTGGATAGAGCGCCTGCCTCCGGAGCAGGAGGTCACAGGTTCAAATCCTGTCGGGCGTACGGAAATGAAATAAGTTAGGAGTAACAATGAAAAACAATGCCATTTATATTATTATTCTAGTCACACTATTTATTAGTGGATGTTCTCAAAAAGTCAGTGACTATGTAGAATATTCTTCCACTAGTACTGAAGCGGTAAAACAAATGAAAGCAGGATTAAGATATCAAGATAATTTTGCACAACGTCTGGCTCGAGAATCCTTCCAAAAAGCGGTTGATTTGGATCCAGAATTTGCCATGGCATATTATTCATTGGCTCAAATGACAGGTGACGCGGTGCAGCGATATCCCATCGCCGAAAAAGGAAAACTATTTGCTTCCAACGCAAATAAAGGTGAGCAAGCACTGATGTCTGTAATGGATAGAGATTCATGGTGGGGTGGTGAAGGAGATGTTGATTGGTTTAAAGAAGTAGAAAGATTCACAAAAATGTTTCCAAAAGAGTCACGATATGTGAACATGCTTGCTGGAATGTCTAATTGGGGTGGTGATGAAGAAAAAGCACACGCATATTATAAACAATCATTGGCAGTAGAAGAAAACCCAGATGCATTAAACTCTCTTGGTTATTTATATAGTGGGCAAGGAAAAATGGAAGAATCAAAGAAAACGTTCGAACGTCAAATTGAGATTGCACCAGATCTTGCAAATCCATATGATTCAATGGGTGATTATTATCTGGAGAATAAAGATAATAAAAATGCCAAAAAATATTTTCAAAAGGCCCTATCAATTGATCCGAAATTTGTTTCTTCCAAGAGAAAGATATGGAAAATTGATGAGGAAGAATCTGGTAATGATGTTTCACCTACTGAATGGTCTAGTGATAGTGCAAATGCAGTAAACGCATTTAATGTTGGGTTCTGGCAGTTTTACAATATTCATTGGAGCAAAGCTCGCGAGCAATTTGAAAAAGCCGTTGCAATCGATCCAGAGTTTGCAATGCCCTATTTATTTCTTGTATTCACCCCTGGTGATTCGGCGAGAAGTGTTGAGGCAAAAAAGATTGCACAAGGATTAGCTCCAACTGCAAGTCAGTATGAACAAGATATGATTGAATATTATTTATATCGAATGGATAATCCAGATGGGGATTTTTCATCGAGAATTTCAAAGTTAAAATCAAATTACCCAAATAAAGCATTTGTTATGATTGCGGAAGCGCAGAATCTATACAGTAAAAAAGAGTATAAAAAAGCTATTAAGATATATACTATGATGTGGGAACGATATGATTTTTCACCATCATTAAATATGCTTGGGTATTCCAATATGCAACTTGGAAATATGAAAGCAGCACATAATGCATTTGCCGAATATATTGATAATAATAGAATGCACCCAAACCCCTATGATTCTATGGGCGAATACTGGGAAAAGATGGAAGAGTATCAGAATGCATACGATTACTATATGATGGCCTATACACAAGACAGTACATTTTCTATATCCAAAGAGCGTGCAGATGCGTTGGAGGATAAAAAATAATTGCCATTATTAGATAAGGATTAAAAATACGTACTGATTTGCATTGATATTCAACGCATGAATTAATTATTATCTACAAGCGTTTTTGCTGATTCTAATGAAAATAGTTAGATATATACCATTGCTTGTTATTTCCTTTTGGTTATCTGCATGCGCTACATTCATTTCCCATGCTATTTCATTAGAAGACGTTGCGCTTCCTTCTGGTCCATATAAAGTTGGCACTCAAATTATCTATATGGTGGATGAAGAGCGTAAGGCATGGTATACAGATGAGATAAACGGTGCAAGGGAAATGATGGTTCGAGTATGGTATCCTGCAATATTAGAGGACGGAGATCAGAAAGCTCCCTATAATTACAATGAAGCATTAATTGCCGATATGATTGCTGATGGTTTCGGAATTCCAAGATCGATTATGCGAACCATAAATAAAATTGATGGCAACTCTTGGCTAGATGCAACGCCACTTAATCAACAATTTCCTGTTCTTATTTTTTCCCATGGACATGGTGCGTTAAAGACTCAAAACACAACACAAATGGAAGAACTAGCAAGTCATGGGTATGTATTGTTTGCTTCAGATCATACATATGATGCAGGGCTTTCTGTTTTGCCAGAAGATAGGGTTATTTGGAATAAAACAGACATTCCTGATGGAATATCTGATAAAGAAAAATGGGGACTTCGGGAAGTTCAATTAAACTACCGTGTCGGGGATGTACAATTTTTATTAGATGAAATGGAAAATGGTAAATTTTTACCCCAATCTTTACGAAGTATTCTGAAACTAGACAATATTGGCATATTTGGTCATTCATTTGGTGGTGCTACCAGTGTTGTGGCATCGTTAAAGGATGATCGTATTGATGCAGCATTAGGTTTGGATGCTTGGTTTTTACCTATTCCAAGTACATTAATTAAGAAAAATTTGAACAAACCATTTATTCATCTAGGTCAAGTAGAATGGAAAGAAAAAGATAATTATCTAAAATTAGATACATTGGCTTCTTCAAATAGTGCTCAATCGTTACGATTTGATATCCAAGGGTCTACGCACTATGATTTTTCTGATTTTTCTCAATTTAGTAAAGTATCTAAGAAATATGGATCAGGTACCATAGCGTCAGATCGTATACGGTTTATTATGAATTCAACGATACGAGACTTTTTTGATCAAAACCTAAAACAAACTATATCTATCTCTTTGAACGATTATAAATCATTGTATCCAGAGATTATTATAAAAGAATACTAATCTTTGGATTTTGCTTTTATAATCACGACCGTTTCCACTGAAAAAGAAGGTCGTATGATTGCAAATGAATTGGTAAAAAATAAATTAGCAGCTTGTGTAAATATAGTACCAAAAGTGTACTCTGTATATGAATGGGACAATGCCATTCAAAATGAGACGGAAGTGATGCTAATGATTAAAACGACAAAAGCCAGAGAAAAAGATGTCTATCAGAAGATTCAATCATTGCATTCCTATGATACACCGGAATTAATTACACTACCAATTGAGAATGGTTCTGATAGATATCTACGTTGGCTAGAGAATTCCGTACAGGAAATTGGAATAGAATAATGTTTAGTAGAAAATCCTCAAAATTCCTGACTTATTTTGTAACACTTATTACGTTTGGAACTGCTGGATTTTATTTTATCGGAGGGGATGAATGGTCTTTGATAGATAGTTTTTATATGACCATCATTACCATGACCACTGTTGGGTTTGGTGAAGTGCATCCATTAGATGATATGGGCAGATTATGGACGAGTTTTGTCATTATTTTTGGTGTGAGTGGGTTTTTATATATGATCGCGGAATTTGGTGCAGAATTATTAGAATTTACTGTCTACAAAGAAAATAAAAAGAAAAGAAAGATTAGAAAGATGAAAAATCACTATATAATCTGCGGCTATGG
>CAYTYA010000126.1:0-3549 GCA_964442015.1 uncultured bacterium | reverse complement strand
TGCCGAAAGAAAAACCAACATGGGTATATCCACATCCAAATGATAAATATTTATACGTAGTAAATAATGGCACAGATTATGTTGTGGAAATTGATATAAAAAAATGGGCTATTTCAAGAAAATTTAATACAGATAAAGGACCATATAATTGTGAAGTTAGCCCAAATGGAAAATATTTAGTTATTACATATAAATCAGCAGCAAAGACTGGCATTTGGGATTTAGAATCAGGAATTGAATTAACACGGATAAAAAATACAAGAAGAGTAACACATGGCGTAGTAATATCTCCTGATAGCAGATATGCATTTGTTTCTGTTGAAGGTATTCGTGGAGAACCAGGATCTGTTGATATTTTTGATTTAGATAACCTTGTTTTAGTTGACCATATTGAAGTAGGTAAACAAGCAGGGGGAATAGTATTTTGGAAAATGTCTGATTAATTCTTACTGGTTATGGTACTTCTTCCGCCAATAAAATAATATAATTATTCCAATGATATTAGGGAACCATATAAATGGATTACTCCATGGAACTCCATCAAAATAAAAATCCGATATGGGATAGAATAGCTTGGTAGGAAAATATTCTTTTGAATGAAATGGAAAATCCAACAGTATATGAAATGGCCACCCTAACATGGCAAATGCATAATTTTTATTAAAATAATAGACTATTGTAATTATTGAAAAGGAGGTTACATAACTATGGAAAATGTCATAGGATAAAAAAACCCAATTTGGAAGACTATCTAAAGAAGGAGGCCCTCCTCCAAATTCAGGAATATTTCCAGTAATTATATTTACAATAATTAATGCGCCAAAAGATGCCAAGTCTGGCATAGCTCCAAAAAACAAAGCAATCCAAGGCATTCCTCTATAACCGAATAAGCCTCTCCCCCACAATGCATGACTAAATGTATCCATGATAATATTTGATCAATAAATAGAATTGTTCATAAAGAGTATAGTTAAATTTACAATGTGGGAAGGAAAAGTTAATTTTAATTATTTAATCGTTACCTGTGAATAAAATAAGATGCAATTCAATGGTTGATCCTTTGCGTATGGTAATTATGAAAAGTCCTGTAACGGCATGGAAAGATACAAATAATGTAAAGAAACATTGGAAAGATTTGCATTTTATATCACAGCCAAAATTTGATAAAGCAGTATTACAATATAATCAACTAATCTCTCTTATCGAATCATTTGGTACTGAAATACTAATGCTACCTAAAAATGATGAAACAAATCTAGACTCTATATATACTCATGATGCTGGTATTGCTACATCTGAAGGAATTATAATCTGCAATATGGGAAAAGAAGTTAGAAAAAATGAACCTAAGGCATTAAAAAATTATCTACTTGAAAATAATATACCAATTATCGGAGAAATAAAAGACCCAGGAATTATAGAAGGTGGAGATTTCATTTGGATAAATGAACGAACAGTTGCGGTTGGAGAAGGATATAGAACAAATAAAAAAGGTATACAACAATTAAGAGATATTCTTGGAAACCAAGTGGATGATATAATTCCTGTACCTCTCCCCCATTGGCTTGGGCCTGAAAATTGTCTACATTTAATGAGTAATGTAAGCCCTATTGATGATAATCTTTTTTTAATTTATCCAAAACTTTTACCTGTAAAATTTATAAAGTTTTTAAAAAGCCAAAACATTAAACTTATCAAAGTGCCTGATAAAGAATATGAATCAATGGCATGCAATGTATTACCTTTAGCTCCGAAAAAATGTATTATGATGGCTGGAAATCCCATTACAAAAACACTATTAGAATCAAACAATGTGGAAGTTTTTACCTATGATGGATCAGAAATTTCATTGAAAGGTGCTGGAGGACCAACCTGCCTAACAAGACCTATCTATCGACAGGGATAAAATGTCTTATAATAATAATTTTACTGCACATACTCAATTAAAAGTATCTCCTTTCTTTGAGCGAACATCTAAATTAAATGAGTCTCAAGAATGGCGTCGATGGGCTGGATATCTTGCTGCCACAAGCTATGAATTAACTCATGAAAATGAGTACTTTGCTATTAGAACAAAAGCAGGCCTCTTAGATATAACTCCATTAAAGAAATATATAGTGGAAGGGCCTGAATCACAGCAACTATTAAATCAATTAGTAACGCGTAATATTGCTATTTGTAAAGTAGGGCAAGTTATGTATACACCTTGGTGTGATGAAGATGGTAAAGTTATTGATGATGGAACTATACAGAGACTATCTGAAAACAAATTTCGAATTACAAGTGCAGAACCAAACCTGGAATGGATTCAAAGTAATGCAGTGGGAATGGATGTAATAGTTAAAGATGATTCATTCACAACAACAGCACTAGCTCTTCAAGGGCCTAATTCTCGCGCAATTCTTAATTCTGTCTCATCCAAAACATTAGATACGCTAAAGTTTTTTTGGATGATGGAAACAACCTTTGGTAATATCCCCGTATCTATTTCAAGAACCGGATATACTGGTGATCTAGGGTATGAAATTTGGATGAACCCAAACGATGCAATAGCAGTTTGGGATCTTCTAATGGATAAAGGGAAATTTTTTGGAATTACAGCTACTGGACTTCATGCATTAGATATTGCAAGAATAGAAGCAGGGCTGATTCTTCTAGATGTGGATTACATATCATCTAGACATGCTCTCATTGAATCCCGAAAATCATCCCCATATGAATTAGGGCTGGGTTGGACAGTCAAAATGAAAAAGAGCGATTTTATTGGTAAATCATCATTGCATAAAGAGTTAAAGAAAGGTTCCGACTGGAGTTTTGTTGGTATCGAAATAGAATGGCCAGAATTTGAAAAACACTATAGAGATGTGGGCTTAGCTCCAGGATTGCCACATACAGCATGGAGAACAAGCACTCCATTATATTATAAAAATAAACAAATAGGTTATGCTACAAGCGGCACATGGTCGCCATTGCTAAAGCGTTATATCGCTTTAGCCCATCTAAAATCTAACTATGCTCATGAAGGGTCCGAATTAATGTTCGAATTAAAAGTTGAACATTTTCGGAAACTTACAAAAGCAACTGTAGTTAAAACTCCTTTTTATGATCCCGAAAGAAAACGATCATGTCCAAAATAAATAAATATGATGCTATCGTAATAGGCGGTGGTCATAATGGACTTACTGCGGCGGCTTACTTGGGTCGAGCAGGGAAAAAAGTTCTTGTACTTGAAAGAAGACACGTACTTGGTGGAGCTGCAGTAACTGAAGAAGTTTTCCCAGGATTTAAATTTTCTGTATGCTCTTATGTCGTCAGTTTAATGAAATCCAATGTCATGAGGGAATTGATGTTACCAAAGTTTGGACTAGAGCTTCTTCCTCTGGAAAGCACAATGACTCCATTAGAAAATGATTATCTAATTCGAACAGCTGATTCTGATCAAACATATCGAGAAATAGCGCGTCATTCAAAAAAAGATGCAGAAAACTATATGCGATTTGGACCTGCAATGGGACAAATTGGTATGGCCGTCAGACCCATACTTGAAAC
>CAYTYA010000125.1:0-3639 GCA_964442015.1 uncultured bacterium | reverse complement strand
GAAGTTGGAAATATTATAATCCTCTATATTATAGAAAATTTGAATAAATAATACTTGCCTAGTAAATAATCAATTCCTTATCTTTATTGAGACTTAGTCTCATTATCAATTATATTTGATTCTTTGTTTGATAGAAGGCTACAGTTATCCATAAACGTTTAGACAAATAATAAAGAAAGGTAACAATGAAAATGAAATTACGACTTATAGTACTGATGGCTGTTTTTTCCATTTATGCTCAGGATGAATTTTTTCAGAAGAAAAAGAGTATTGGGGGGTACGGTGAATTACATTACAATAGTAGTGCGCAAGGTGATGTGGATGCAACAAAGAAACTTGATTTCCATCGTTTTATAATTTATTACGCTGCCAGTTTCACTGAATCATGGTCATTTTTCTCTGAAGTAGAGTTAGAACATAATTATGTTAGTGATGGGGAAGGTGAACTGGAATTAGAACAGGCATTTGTCGAATACAGGCATAATAAGGGTGGAATGAAAGCTGGTGTTATTTTACCCACAGCTGGGTTAATCAATGAATATCATGAACCACCATTATTTTTGAGTGTTGAGCGTCCAGAATACTCAAAATATGTGATTCCTACTACATGGTTTGCTAACGGATTTTCGTTCAATTATAAACTAATTGATGGACTAAAATTACGAGTTGCCGTGCTTGAAGATTTGAATGGTGAAGGTGTTGGCTCAGGATTTAGAAGTGCTAGGGGTAAGGGCTATAAGACCACTGCATACGATTTGACCAAAAATTTTAGTGCTGTATATACCGGGTTACCTGGATTACGATTTGGTGGGTCCTATACTATGAATAATGCACCTATTAATTCTGATCCTGATACAACATCAAATGTGAAACTAATGGAAATACATGCAAAATATGTAGCAAATGACATTTATGCTGTTTTTGAGTATGGTAATATCAATTATGATGGCACTAACCACACTCCAAGTTATAAATCCAGTGGTGGTTATTATCTAGATCTTGGTTATAACATAGCTTCTATGTTGAACCTTAAGGGAAAATTAATGCCTTGGTTTCGGTATTCAGATTATAATAGAGGAACAAATGATGATGGGGTTGTACCTAGTAAGCATTATACGATTTCAAGATTTGGATTAACTTTTTGGCCGGTAAATGAAGTTGCATTTAAAATTGACTTTGGGACAAAGGCAACTGAAGATGCTGATGTTGACGATATTACCCAATTAAATATTGGTGTAGGATATAACTTTTAAATATGTAATTATTTTTAAATCAATTACTTAATATTATTAAAAAGAACTATACTCTAATAATATTAACATTATTTAAAAAAGGGTATTTTGAAAACGATATTTTATGTAATTATTTTCGCTTCATCCTTGATAGCAAGCATTCGTGATAATGCGGAAAAATATATTAATTCTGCATATGGTAATGATGTTCAAGTACATTTCATAAAATGGCTTCCGAATGAAGAAAGAAAAATTTATTTAGAGAAAAAAGCTCGTTTGAGATTCATGTTTGATTACATATATGTTTGGGAAATAACTAGGTCTGATACCTTGATTGGCATTGCTATTTTAGATAATGTATTGGGTAAATCACTACCTATAACATTTCTTTCCTGCTTTAACTCTGATGGAAAATTAATCAGAGCTCATATTGTAAAATATCGTGAAGATTATGGCTATGAGGTTGGAAATAAACGCTGGTTAAATCAGTTTATTGGATTTGGTGTAAACTCTGATTTCACTATAGGAAAAAATATTGATGGAATAAGTGGCGCTACTATTTCAGTAAATTCAGTGGCGAGAGGAATAAATAGGTCTGCAATTATTGTAGAATATTTACTTACAAAAAAAGATGCTGGATCCTACTAAAACATTAAGAGAACAAAACGATCAAGTAAAAATGCTTATTCTTGCATTTTCAATATGTTTGCTTGTTGGTGTAACCGTTGGCCTTGTATATGTCTATGCGACAGAGTCAACCACAGCAGCTGGTACTGTCGAACACTATAGAGGATCGGATGTTGCTGAAGATTTTGATATTCCGGAAAAGTACCCGAAGTCATTTAAAGGAATGTTGTTAATTACGCATACTCATGTAATCGCATTTGCAATCATATTTCTAATACTTGGCCAATTATGGGCCATGAATTCAATTATAGTCGGTTGGTGGAAATCATTTATTCTAGTAGAACCATTTGTATCAGTCTTGATAACATTTTTATCATTGTGGGGTATACGTTATGTATCTGATAGCTTCTCATACTTGAGCATCGTTTTTGGTATTCTGACTTATGCTTCTTTTTACTTCATGGTTTTGATAATTATGTCAGAAATTCTAATCAGCGATAAGCACTAATACTCCATCAAAGCTTTATTTCCAGGATAAATTCATGATCAGTTTGATTCGAAAAGAGATTAACAAATGTGTATTATTTTCATTAGTTGCAGTCTTTACATTAAGCTGTTTTCATCAAAAAATACCTGCCAAGCTAAATCTTGACTTTAATAACTCTTTAATTCTTTCTGGTGAATCTCATTTCAATAATATGTCTCAATTAACATTTTCTGGAGAAAATGCAGAAGCATATTTCAGCCCAGATGGTAAAAAATTAATCTATCAGAGTCACGATGGCGATGATCTATGTGATCAGATTTATATAATGGACATCGAAATGGGGAAAATTGATCTTGTATCCAATGGACAAGGGGTAACTACTTGTAGTTTTTTTCAATATCCTAATGCAAACAAAATAATTTATTCATCTACTTTTTTAGATGATCCAAGATGCCCTCCAAAACCAGATTATAGTATGGGATATATATGGAAGCTGTATCCAGGTTATGATATTTTTTCTGCTGATTTGGATGGATCAAATTCTATCCAATTAACAGCATCTCCTGGATATGATGCGGAAGCAACATTTTCTTTTGATGGAAAGAAAATAATCTATACTTCATTAATCAGTGGAGATTTAGAGTTATGGACTATGAATTCAGATGGCTCTAACAAAAAACAACTAACTGATAGATTAGGATATGATGGCGGTGCGTTTTATAGCCATGATGGATCAAAGATTGTTTGGCGAGCTTATTATCCACAAACAGAAAAAGAAATATCTGATTATAAAAATCTATTATCTGAAAGTTCAATTCGCCCAATGGCTTTGCAACTATGGGTGATGAATGCAGATGGTTCAAATAAGAGGCAAATTACTAACAATGGTTCTGCAAATTTTGGACCATTTTTTTCCCCTAAAGATAATCAAATTATTTTTTCATCGAATATGCATGACCCAAAAGGTCGTGATTTTGATTTGTACTCAATAAATATAGATGGAACAGATTTGGAAAGGATTACTTATTTCGAAGGTTTTGATGGTTTCCCTATGTTTAGTCCAAATGGGCAATATCTTGTTTTTGCATCAAACCGTAACCAAAATAAATCTGGTGACACAAATATTTTCATTTGCGAATGGAAATAAGCATCCTTTAGTATTTGACCTGAAATACGGTTGAATATTTTAGAATAAATATATTATATGGATACACTTAGCCATGCATTATGGGGCAGGGGTTTATTTGGATACCGTGGTATGCCATGGCTGGCCTTATTTTTTGGCGCAATGCC
>CAYTYA010000124.1:0-3666 GCA_964442015.1 uncultured bacterium | reverse complement strand
GCTGTTTGTAGTGATCAAAGTGATACAGTTATCCCTTCTGCTCAAGACCCTTTAGGAACAACCGATGGAACCGGTCCTGCTGGTCTTCCAACAAAAGGTCTAATATGGCCAGATGGTACTGCTAATGCAGTTTTAACTCCTAATGCAAATCCTGCTGAATCTGATAACTGGATTATTACACAAGAATTAGGTACGGCACCTGTATTGGAAGCTGGCGACTGGGTTGGCGTTTTGGTGCAACTCAGTGGCGATGGAGACGATGGGAATGATGACATTGTTGGTTTTTATTATGAATCTGCTGAAGGATTAGTAGATACTTGGCCTGGATTAAAGTTCTATGGGGAGTGTGGCGGTACATCAGGTAATGGTGGTTGGCATATTCGGAGTTATATGTTTTACATGCAGCTTGCTGTGGAATACGATGACAATCCACCACCCATTCATATAGGTGGTGGTGAAGTATATGGCAATTGGTCAGCGGATACCGTATTTGTGGATGGTGAAATACGTGTTAATAATAATCATTCACTAACAATTCAAGAGGGCGTTACTGTCCTTTTTACCGGGCATTATCGTTTTGATATTTATGGGGACCTTACAGTAAATGGATCTCGTGAGGATTCAGTAAAGTTCACTTCATATAATCATGCTTCACCAAATAGTTGGCAGGGAATAAGGATTTATGATCATGAAAGTAGTATAAGACAAGTAACCAATATTAATTATGCTATTATTGAAAATGGAGACAATGGAATCTATTACTATGGTAGTTCCTATCAAGACACAACGACCTCCCATCATACATTAAGTAATAGTTTAATACAGTATAACCGAGGAGATGGAATTGGTAGCGATAATCGTTTTGAACAATTAACAATTAATAACTGTACCGTTACTCGTAATGGCTGGTGGAACTATGGCGTTGGTATATGGATTGGTCATAGCGCCAAAAATGTAAGCTTGACAAATAGTACAATTACCCATAACGGTTATGAAGACGAAGGAAGTAATTATAATTATGGTGTAAGAATTCATAGAGGTGCTAATAATGTTTTAGTAGATAATAATATGATCCAGTACAACCAGCCTCAATATTATTCAAGTGATGAAGGACAAGGTAGGGGAGTTGGAATATATTGGTACGACGCAGAGGCAACTATTACAAATAACACCATTACAAATAATGGAAGTGTAGAATATAGTGATCAAAATGGAAATGAGGATAATTGGAATAATTGGGGAATAAGAATTGCTCAAAATAGTGAGTTCAACTATTTACCAGTATTTCAAAATAATATCATACACTCTAATGGGATACATGAAGTTTATTGTTCACATTGGGATGATAATTGGTACGGAGTTGAGTTGGATTTTCGTAATAATGACTGGGGAGCGACTGTTAACGAAGAAATGACCAATGCAACAAGCCACCCAGCCAATATTTCGGTTTTTCATGATCAACTTGATGGTGGAGATGGATTACCATTGATCAATTATGCATGCTGGGAAGGCGCAGACTGTGGATACACGGGTGATATTAGTTTCGCTAATTCCAGTGGAACAAACTATGATCTGGCGTTGCCTGCAAGCACGGATACTCTGTTTGTCCATGTCTATGATGAAGGAGATATTGGTGATGGGAATGAAGATACGGTGACAGTGTATGTTACTTCGGATAGTGATAGTGATAATGAAGCAGTTGTTTGTGTGGGCACGGGAAGTTTATATGTTGGTAGTATTCCCGTAAGTCTTAATGCTACTAGAGTCATGACCGATGAAGAGGAAGAAGAATTGTTTGAACAGTATGTCAGTGAGGTTGTACAAGAGAATCCCGATTGGAGTGATTCAAGAGTTGAAGGATATGCAAGACATTTATACAATAATGAATATCAACGCATGTATAATGAAGGAATTCGAGTTGAGAACCATCATGCGCCTCGAAGTGATGGGTTGTTACAGGTGGGTCGAGGTGATATGATTGTTTCAACGTATTACGATGCTGTAGGTGATTGGGGCGTTGCAGATACATCGATGGCTCATATTGTGTTTGGAGGCTATGAAGGAAGGCTGCATGGAACCTGGACGGCAGAAAATAGTCCCTATGTGGTTACGGGTTATTCCTATGTTGGACCAAATGACACGTTAAATATTGGAGCAGGTACGGTAGTAAAATTTTTGAATAATACTTCGCTAAAAGTTGATGGAAATCTATGGGCTTTTGGTACAGAATCGGATTCAATAAAGTTTATTCCATATGGTGATGTGAATCCGTATGGACAATCATGGCAAGGGATAAATATTGATTATAACTATTATGAGTTTGATGGTCATCAACGAGCCTTATTTAATTATTGTGTATTTAAGGATGCGCAAGATGTAAATATCTATTTGGATAATCATGAAGACAATAATTCTGACAGTGTCGTTGTGCGCTTTAATCATTGCTTGGTTACCGAAAACGACGGATCAGGATTTTCAATCCATTTCAATAGTCGCGAAAATCAGCACACTACAGGATATAGTGAAATCAAAATTTTAAACTCTACTATTGTAAAAAACAAAAATCATGGTATACATCTAGGCAATGGATGGAGTACTCCTTTATTAATTAATAATTGTATCATTCATCATAATGGATCTTATGATGAAGGTAGTGAACATAATTGGGGTATATGGCTTGAATCTTCAGGGGATAATGTGGTCATAAATGATTGTGATATTCGATATAACCAGTCGCAATGGTATGGCAATGATGATGTTGGTCAAGGACGTGGAAATGGCATCATGATGCGTTATTCAAATGCAATCGTAACCAATAATGTGATTCGAGATAATGGTGATCCAGATTATTCAGATCAATGGAAAAACTCTGGCATATGGATGGAAGGAATGCACGGAGGGGAAAACCCAATAATAAATAATAATGAAATTTATGATAATGGTCCTTATGAAGTTTGGGTTGATTGGGGAGATCCTGGGCATGAGCTAAATCTTCGCTATAATGATTGGGGAACTGAAGCTACTACAGAGATGGAATCGGGAACCAATCCTCAAAACATTTCCATTTTTCAAGATTGGTATGATGATAATAATAGACCGTATATCAATTATTCATGCTATGAAGGAAATACAAATTCTTGTGGTGATGGTGGAGATGTGCATTTTGCCAATGAAAGCGGCAATCATTTAGATAACACCTATCGTTTATGGGATATTGAGAATGATACAGATGTAGATAGCGTATTTGTTCATTTATATGATGCAGATCAGACTAGTGCAAGTAGTGTATCTATTATGGTTACCAGTGAAACAGATACAACTGGGGAAACATTTACTCTTGCGGCTACAGACTCTGCCGGTTGGTTTTTTGGCGGTATTGGTTTTGCATTGCAGTCTGCAAGAGCGATGACCTTGGATGAAGAAGCCACATTTATGAGTGACTTTGAGCAGCAGTTTGCTGGTGAATATCCTGATAAGGATGAAGAATCAATTTCTCGTTTGGCATCTAAGGAAGTAGCCCGCATTCGGATGGAACGCAATCTAAGTGGTCAGAGAGTATATGTTCCTCTAGGAAATTTTTCCCGAGATGATAATGTCTTACAGGTTCGAACGGGAGATGTGCTATATGCAACCTACAGTGATGCTTCGGATGATTGGGGCAGCGAA
>CAYTYA010000123.1:0-3693 GCA_964442015.1 uncultured bacterium | reverse complement strand
GTTGGAAAAGATGATGAAGATTTCTTAACCTTGAATTACCAAGGTTTTGTACCACTTTTAACCAAAGCTGTACAAGAGCAACAAGAAGAAATCGATAGCCAACAGAAAGAAATCGATGCCTTAAAATCACAATTGCAAATGATCATGGATATGTTGGATAACGATATGAGTGACAAAACAGATAGCAAAAAAGATAATGATAATAAAAAACCAGTAAAACTCAGTATGGCAACACCAAAATAAGCGGATCAACGTATGAATAACGCGATGCATAAAATCATTCCAGTATTTCTGCTATGTGCGCAGATCATGATTGGACAAGACTACCAGATGCGTATGTCTGGCTTTAATGCCATGTCCAATAGTTCCACCTATTCGGAAGGATGGTGGGATGATGGTGTTCATATAAGAGGATCGCTGGGCGCTCCGGTCATTTCTGAGAGTACGGGAGCTGGTGTAGGTCTTACGTCTGGTTTTTGGGTAGTGACGCAAGGTTTCTACACGCAACCACCTATTGTGGAGCATTTTATCATTATGGATGATGAATTGAATGTGGGAGAAGGTGTAAATCTGAGGGCTAAATTTTCGGATTTTAATGGAATTCTGAATGCCAAGATTTTTGTAAATATTGGTGGGGCAGATAGTGTGTTATCATTTCCGATGGAACGCACAGACTCCACGTTTACTGCTTTCATTCCAGATTCATTGGTTAAGATTGAGAATTTTATTGTTAGTGCAGAGGTGGTGGATAGTCTTAGTTATGCTGCAAGAAGTGGTTACTTAACGGCTCCAGTTCGATTTGGTGAAGATGTACCGACTTCCCGAGTAGATGATAGTGCCTATCCATTAGGGATACCAGATGAAAAATGGCGTTTGGTATCATTCCCTGGGGAATTAGAAAATGGCACACTTACCAGTAAAGGGTTGAGTGAAAAACACATTTTCTATTCTCGAGATTGGGAAAGCAATGAGTGGTTTGTGCCAGATACATTGTATTTAGGCGAAGCATACTGGTTTAAACATATATATGATAAAGACATTGATTTTACACCAGGTGCTGGTGTCTCATTGGCATTGGAATCCTATGATATGGAATTATTCCCAGGTTGGAATTTTATTGGTAACCCATTTTTTGTTAGCGTACCAATTGCCTTAGATCAAGGCGACTTTAATGGTCCTTATTCCTATGGTATGGATGATAAGGATGGTTGGAGTGAAGTAGTTTCCGAAATGCAACCTTGGGGTGGATATTTGATTTATAATAATACAGATACTCTCCAGACTATAGAACTAAAGCCAACATCGTTAGTAGAAGCAAATTCGGATACAGCATTTTCTCTAAATCAAAATCGTCAGATATCCAAATTACCTCCACGTGTTGCTATGAATTCATGGCGTTTGCGTATTAGTGCGGATTCCGAAAATTATTTTGACCACAACAACTATATAGGTCGTGATTTTCGTTCCACCGAAGGGTTAGATCGTGGGGATATTTATGAACCTCCAATGATTGATGGCCATCTTGCGGTAGGATTATCACCAGAGTCCGATGGAGGATATTATCATACAACGGATATCCGTTCAGTTAATGAAACAAATGGTGTTTGGGATTTACGTGTTCTAGCAAGGAAAAAAGATGGACCGGTGGATGTGCAATTCCATTCTGTTAATGATCCTCCGGAAAATATTGTCGTTGCCCTTGTGGATCTTCAAACTAGAACTCCCTATCGCGATATTATGGAAACTGGAATTGCTATTGCAGAAAAATCAACAGTTGGGTACGATATGAAGGTTGTTATAGGAGGATCTGATTTTGTAGATAATGAAATTCAACGCATTTTAGATGGTATGCCTACCCAATATTCTTTAGGCTATAATTATCCAAATCCATTTAACGCCAATACACGCTTGGATTACTCTTTGCCAGTTCGATCCCATGTAAGTATTCGGTTGTATAATATGTTGGGTCAGGAAGTAGCTGTGTTAGTAAATGAAGAGCAACCATATGGTAATCGTTATGTGGTATGGGATGGGCTCAATAAACAAGGTAGCGTAGTAGCTTCTGGAGTATATCTAGCAGAGTTTAGAGCTGGTAGTTTTCTTGCAACACGCAAGATGATCTTGATGAAATAATTTTTATTTCCACAATAAATATCACTTTAGATTCTATCCATGCATAAGGTAATTCGTTTTTCCTTTATCTTAATAGCGTTGCAATATATGTATATATATGCCGATCCACCTGTGAAGCGAACCATTACATTGCAACAAAAGAATGCATTTAAAAATGAAGTATTTCGGTATTTACGATACTTTCGTATTCCAACCGGGGATATCGAATTATCATTTTCAATGATAGAAAATGATAATATTTTATTTTCTGCTACGGTTCAATCAAGAAGGAATAATTTTGAGGAAGTTCTTGTAAAAACGTATGCCTGTATTGGTCGAGTGATGATTGCAGTACCTGATAGCAAGTTGAATGAAGGGCAGCTATTAATATTACCATCCATTATCAATGTTCAGTGTCATGTTCCAGTAGGAAGAGATAATACATATTTTTCTACATCTGCAAATAGCAAGGAGGTGATTCAATTTACCAATGGCGTGATAACGGCGGAGGGATTCCTTACTGCGCTGAAAGAAACGATGGATGGATCCTTTGTGCCTTATTCGGACAAATCTGTATCTAGCATTATGAATGCAGATATTGATTTTGAGAATTTGATTGCCGTACGCATGGCATTAGAAGGGAAAAACAATCCAAGACTCTCCAGTGTGCTTACCTTGGCAAGTAAGGCAAAATATATTCCTGGTCTGGAAAGTAAAATCGAAGTAATGATGCTGGATAAAATCAAAACAAAGCATTGGGATTTAATGACCGAAACGTTTGGTTATCCTCCTTCTGATAAACAAATTAAGCGAATTGGGAAGCAAGTATTTTATCATATTCAAATGGATCCTGCAGATATTATCAACACTCACATGAATGATTCCTTGCGTTATGTGTGGAAAGGGAGAAGATATCCAGAGCCCTTGAATGTATATTACCGTATGTATAATGCAAAATATGGTATTACAAGACCCAGTATAAATGATTAACTATTTTATTTACGTATGATGGATAAGAATCAATTACAAATGGATAAAAACATTACAGAGACAGATCTCATTGATCATATTGATGAATCTCCATTAGAACATATCATAGAAACGTTGCCTGTACCGGCAGAGAATGTCAATGTTTCAAATGAGGATGCAGAGAGAAAAAGTATAGAGCATAAGCTTGCCAATGTTTTTATGGCGATCAAGAATGAAAAAGAAGAGACAAAAGAATTGGCTCAATTATTAAAAAAATATGTGGAGCAACAGGGAAGTTTATCATCAGAAGAAATGAAGAAAGTGAAAGATCAATTTTCTGATATATTGAAGATGGCTGGATTATCGATTCCCATCATTATGCCATTTAGTTTTGTTATCATTCCTTTAATAATAAAGCTAGGCCAAAAAGTAGGTGTAAACATTTTACCAACATCTTTTTATGGTGATAGCGGATTGGATTAATATTCAAAATCCATTGTTTTTATTTAGCATAATTATAAATTCCCGAGCTTTTTTTGAAGATAGATAGTAATATATCATTTCGGGGCCGTAGCTCAGTTGGGAGAGCGCCTGAATGGCATTCAGGAGGTC
>CAYTYA010000122.1:0-3706 GCA_964442015.1 uncultured bacterium | reverse complement strand
AATCCATCTCCGGTATTTGATACATAATATCCATCATCGCTTCTTCCATAACTGCGCGTAGAGCTCTTGCGCCTGCATTACGTTCCATAGACCGAGATATAATTTCATCTATCGCATCTTTTCTAAACTCTAGTTTGATACCTTCCATCCTAAAAAGCTTTTTATACTGTTTAATTAACGCATTCTTTGGTTCAATAAGAACTTTATATAATGCTTTTTCATCCAACTTATTTAAACTAGTAATAACGGGAAGTCTACCAATAAGTTCTGGAATGAATCCATATTCAATCAAATCCTCTGATTTCAAAAAGTGTAAAATGTTACTAGAATTGTTAATGCCATTATTATTATTTTTTGCAAATCCTATCTCTGCTTTTCCTTCTCTTCTTAGGATAATATCTGATAACCCATCAAAGGATCCACCGCAAATAAACAGTATATTTTGAGTATCAACAGGAATAAGACTTTGTTCAGGATGCTTCCTGCCACCTTTTGGAGGAACATTACTAATTGTTCCTTCCAAAATCTTTAAAAGAGCTTGCTGTACGCCTTCACCAGAAACATCACGTGTTATACTCGCACTAGATACACGTTTACCAACTTTATCAATCTCATCAATATATACTATTCCCTGTTCTGCTGAGGTAATATCATAATTTGCCACTTGCAATAAACGTACCAACACATTTTCGACATCTTCACCAACATATCCTGCTTCAGTGAGTGCAGTTGCATCTGCAATGGCAAATGGAACAGAAAGAAAATTTGCAAGGGTTTGTGCAATTAATGTTTTTCCTGTCCCTGTTGGACCAAGCATCAAAATATTGCTTTTTTCAAGTTTTACATCATCATCTAAATCTTGAAAGATAATACGCTTGTAATGGTTGTGCACTGCAACAGCCATTGTTTTTTTTGCTCTATCTTGACCTACAACATGCTGATCAAGATAGTTTTTTATTTCTGACGGTCTTGGAAGTGCTCTGTGACTCTTATCTTTGGGCTTTTGTTTTGGGGTTTTATTTGTCATTTTTTTCTTGCTGTTAAAATTGTATCTAAAATACCATATTTTTTTGCTTCATCAGCACTCATAAAAAAGTTTCTATCTGTATCTTTTTCTATTTTTTTAATTGTTTGCTTGGTGCTCTTTGCCAAAATTGAATTCAACCTTTGTCGTAGTCTTAGTATTTCATCAGCTTGTATTTTAATATCAGAGGCCTGTCCTTCTGCTCCACCAAGTGGTTGATGTATCATAACTCTTGAATTAGGTAGGGCAGATCTCTTACCAGTTGTACCTCCAGCAAGTAAAACTGCAGCCATACTTGAAGCAGCACCCATACATATAGTTGCTACATTTGGTTTTATATAATTCATAGTATCAAAAATTCCTAACCCAGCTGAAACATATCCTCCAGGTGAATTGATATATAGGAATATATCCTTATCAGAATTTTCTGCTTCAAGAAACAATAATTGAGCAATAATTAAGGATGCTACTGAATCATCGATTGGTGTACCTAAAAATATAATTCTTTCTTTTAACAGTCTTGAATAAATATCATAAGCACGTTCAGTTCGTCCAGATTGCTCTACAACCATTGGAACTAACTGTGCAATTTCACTTTTAGTCATTATTTATTCCCTTCTTTTTCCGCTTCTTCACGGAGTACTTTAGTATGAACTTTAACATCGTTAATCTTCGCAAAATCTTCTAAATAGTTCAACACCTTTTTTTCTATTAAGTCATCTTCAATACGTTGACGATTGCTTGGCTTTTTATAATATTTTTTTATTTCTTTAGAATGATCTGGTGAACGTTCTAATAATTTTTGAATTTCTTGCTCTACATCATCTTTCGATACTGAAATATCCTTATGATTTGAAACAATTGCTTTACGAATTAGATACCATTTCATGTTTCTTTCAGCAACAGCTTTATATGAATCTCTAATTTTATCTTCATCAAGATCTTGCGATTGCTGTTGTTCTTTTGCTTCTTGAATGAGATGATCTAAATATGAATCTACCATTGCAGGCGCAAACTCAGGTTTAACATAATCAATCATGCTATCAGCTAATATCCGTTCAAATGCTTCCTTCGCTCGTTGAAAATAGCTCTCATTCACCTTGTCCTTAATAATATTTCTAAAACTTGCTTCATCTTCTGCGTCAGGCTCAACTGATTTGATAAATATCTGATTTATTTCAGGGATTACTTGTTCTTCAACATTAATTACAGATAGTTCATATTTGGTCATTGAATTATCATTTATATCTGGTAAATCTAATTGAGATTTATCGCCAGCCTTCAGTCCAATTAGTTTATTCATATTATCTCCGCTAAAGGGATCTGTACCAATCTGTAAAAATCTCTTCTCTAGTTTTTCACCAATAATTGGCAAGCCTGAATTATCTAATTTCTGAAAATCAACGATAAGATAATGGCCTTCTTTTGCACCATCTTCAACAGTTTTAACTTCTGCGCGAGATCTACGCATTTCATCAATAACATTATCAATATCTACATCATCAGATATATATTCGGTTCTTTGAACTTTTAAACAATTCTTTTTCATTTTTGGCAAAATAATCTCAGGTTCAATTTGAAAAGTTGCTTTAAAATTGAAATGCTCTTCATAATGAAAATGTACATCTTCAATATTTGCTTTATTAACAGGGATAAGATTTTCTTTCTTTAGGGCCTCTATATAGAATTTATTTACACCCTCCTCGATAAATTCTGCTTCAATATTGGGCATAAATTTATTCATCAATACCTTAAGCGGTATTTTACCTGGTCGAAAACCTGGCAATTTAACCTTTTTGCTGAATTTTTTAACAGTTTGCTGAAAATCGTCAAGACATTCATCCCAAGAAAGATTAATGGTTAACTCCCTTGTGTATGCATTTATTTTATTTACTTTAATTTTCATATATATTCTAAAATTGCTGGCGAATTTACTTCTTCAGTATACAAGCGTCAAACCATTGATAATAAAACTGAAAACTTGAATCAAATTATTCCATCCTTTAATACTACGCTACCTTGATAAAAAAACCACATTGCTAGCATTTGAATAAAATGAGATATATCATTATGATTCATGTGTTCATGCAACTCAATTCCACTTTGTTGGACAGCAGCTGCGACAAAAGTAATAATAATTCCGAGGATTATCATATTCACTCCATCTGATTGAAAAACAAAATATGAATATAATAATCCTACCAAAACGATAGCCATAAGAGGAACATAGAATAAAACTACATTAACAAAATCATCATTTCTTGTTACAATGAATAAATAAATTATTACTAGGCATAATAGTGCCCATCTTAATCGTATTACTAATTGATACTCAAATAAATGATGCAACATGCTTAGAAACATAAAATAGCTCATTATTCCAATTGAATAAGTTGTGAATTTCCAAATCATATTGGCAATAGGAGCTGAAAGATATGGTCCAATACCATGGCTCAATGCGCCAAGGAATGCCCCTAAGCCAAGCATGCGAAATGTCCATATCCAATGGTATTGTACATTAAGTAACTGATTAATGTAAATACTTGATAATTCTCTCGAATAATAAAATGCAATGATAGCAATTATTAAATCAGTTATTGTGGTCATTGGTTCGTATATAATTGTTTTAACCATTATTTATAAATCCATCACTAAATATACTAATTCAATAACATCAATAAT
>CAYTYA010000121.1:0-3754 GCA_964442015.1 uncultured bacterium | reverse complement strand
CAACACTGCCATTTCGCAAATGATGATCTTTATTAATCATATGCAGGTGCAGGATCAATACGATCCAGAGATACTGAAAACATTTTTAATCCTCTTAAATCCGTTTGCGCCGCATGTCAGCGAAGAACTAAACAATTTATTATCAATAGATTCAGGCAAATTACTATTAGATTTAAATTGGCCAAAATATGATGATAGCCTTATTATTGCGGATACAATTACAATAGCAGTTCAGATCAATGGTAAGACACGAGGGACCATCGAAATTGATAGTAACATTACAGATAAAAAAAATATTTTTGATATTGTACAAAACAATAAACGACTAATGAAATACTTTTTGAATAATAAAATTTCCAAAGAAATATATATACCTAATCGTTTAATTAATTATTTAATTGAATGACATGGATCAATCTTGTATTAAATGTGGAGCCCATTATGAAAATTGTTAAAAGTATAGTTCTTGGTTACCTACTATTATCAGGACTATATGCTTCTAGCCAATCCAATAACCAATTAGATAATGATCATGTTATAAGAAATTTTGCTTTTATAGGACCATTTAATGAAAGTATAAATATAGATTCAATTATAGATAGGTTTTTTGCAGATGATTTTTTATATGAAAATATTATTTCTAATGAAAAAGAAAGAGAGTGGAAGTTTTTCTCTTCAAAAGGCCCTAGAGGACAGCACAATCTTTGGCAAATTTATAAGGGAATCAAAACTGAGGAATATGTTGTAGGTAGAGCTACAGTGGTTAGCCAAGAGGAACAAGAAACAATATTTCGCAGAGGTTTATGGTTTGGAAGAGCAAAAATCTGGATTAATAAGAATTTGATATATGATAGTCATGACCCGAAATACGAGGATAATATACGTGTTAAGTTTAATAAAGGATCAAATACTATAGTCATACAGGTCATTTCTTTTGGCCAGCCTGGATTTTTAATGCAGTTTATTCCTGATAGCAGAGCCGAAATTTCAGGTTTAGTGAAAGATAAAAATGGCAATACTGTTCCATTTGCAAATGTTTCATTAGTCAACTTTTCGGAAAAAAGATTCTTTCAGGTACAAACTAATGAGAAAGGTGAATATACCCATGTGGTATTTCCTGTGAATTCTGATGGTGTATATTACTGCTTTATTTTTGGTAGAAATGATAATTACCATAATATTCGAATTAAGGATGTTAAGAGAGGCAGTCGTAAAAAACTTGATCATATTGTACAAAAAAGATCTTCCATTAAAGGAAGAGTTCTCACTATGGATCAAAAGAGTAAGCAATTTGGAATACTGATTCAAGCTGTACACTTAGATAATAATGGTAATGAAGATATTTATTTTTCGAAATATTCCGATAAAGATGGTTCATTTGAATTTAAAAATATTCCATTCGGTAAATATTTCCTCAGGTATCATGGTAAAGATGACTATGAATACTTTCTTGGGGAAGATGGCAGGAGAAAAAAATACACATTAATAAAAGATTCGAATGGTATATCAGATATTGAAATTTCCATACCAAGTTTAGTGAAAGGGACTTGGGAACAGGTTACATATTTAGATGGATTACAGAGTGATTACTTGGGTCCTTTTGTGATTGATGAAAAAAATATTATATGGACTGCTACATATTCAGGCATAACGGTATATGATGGAAAAGAAATGTTGAATATTACAAAGGATGACGGTCTTCCTAATAGACCCATAGCGTCGTTATTTATAGATAAAACTAGCAATGTTTGGGTGGGCATTGGTGGTGATTTACAAGATGGTGGATTAGTAAAATTAAACGGCACAACTGTTTCAGATAAAATCACTATTAAAAATGGTTTAGGCGGCAACAGGGTTTGGGGGATTGAAGAGAATATTAATGGTGATCTTCTTCTTGTAGGAGATGGTGGTTTACAGATTTATAATAAAAAGGAATTTGAAATATTTGACTATACAAATGGCTTGACAGGTGGATGGATTAATAAAATTTTTGTGGAAGGGAATACAATTTGGTTAGCGACCCACGACGGTTTGGTTGCGAAAAATGGTAAGAAATTCAAAGTGTATTCATTGGAAGATGGATTACCAAGTAATTGGATCAACAATGTCACAAAAGGGCCGGAAGGGAAACTATGGATTAGTACTAACAGTGGCTTCGCTATTTTTGATGGAATAGGTTTCGAAAATTATTCTGTTATTGATGGTTTAAAACATAATATAGTCCAATTTATAAATTTCAATCAAACCGGTGATGCATTGATTGCTACAGATGGAGGATTAAACCTTTTTAATGGAAAAACCTTTATACTTCTTGATCCGCGGTGCCAAGGTTATGATTTTGAACTAGAAAATGTGCGAGGTATCAATAGATCAAAAGATGGTGTTTATTGGATATCTAGTTTTGGAAATGGACTTATAAAATATGATCCAGTATCTATAATGAATACTACCGTAGCAGACAGTTTTCCTAGCTCCAATGTTATCCAAATGAAAATTGATAAAAATCAAAACTTATGGTTGGCTACTGAAACAGAAGGATTAATACAGATTGTTGATGGTAAAATAAAAAATCAGTGGAAAATAAAAGATGGATTGCCATCAAATTCTATTAATAACCTAGATATAGATATTTATGGCAATATTTGGCTTGCCACCAATAAAGGATTATCAAAATATGATGGCAGAATAATCAAAAATTATACAATTGATGATGGTCTTCCATCTAATAATATTAGATCATTATTTACCGACGGTAACGGGATTGTATGGTTTGGAACACCAAAAGGATTGTCAAAGTTTGATGGAATTAACGTTGAAACTTTTGATGAACAGCATGGATTATTTATAAAAAGACATGATTGGATGTGGGTTAAAGAAGGTGTAGACAGTCAAATTTTAGTAAGTATGTTAGGTATTGGATTATCAATTTTTGATGGTGAAAAATTTGTGAATTATGATAAGGATGATGGATTATTAGACGTTAGGATTAAAGGATTAGATATTGATTCAAATGGCAATATTTGGATTGGCACAGACGGTTCAGGGGTTTTCAAATTTGATGGTGATTCTTTTACAAATTATAATAAGAAAGAAGGTGTCCCTAATCCAGAAATAATGCATTTATTTGTTGATGATTTTGATAAGGTATGGGTTGGTACTTATGGGGGAGGGGTTGGATTTTTTGATGGGGAAGTGTGGGGCTCATTGGATAAGCGAGACGGTCTAATAAATAATGAAATTAGTGCAATCACAAGTAGTGGTGGTGACACTTATTGGTTTGGGTGTTTTAAAGGAATTTCTAAATACAAGCCGACAAAATCACCAGGTTTTGCACAAATCAAAGAAGTGACAACAGCAAAAACCAAATATTCTACAAACAATTTAGCATTAGAAACTCCAACTACAATTTCTGGTAACAGGATCAGTTTTTCTGTAAATGCTGCTAATTATAATACGCATAAGGATAAACAAAAATATCGTTATAGAATTAAAGAAATAGGTCAAAGTTGGAGTACTCCTAGTACTAGCGCCTTCTTTGATTGGGTACCTGAAATTTCAGGTGAATATCATTTTGAAGTACAATCTATTGATAGGGACCTGAACTATTCTGCACCAGCGAGTGTAATGTTTTCTGTTAGCTATCCATGGTATAGAAATGGGAAAACGGCTGTTCCATTTTGGGGTTTTATTATTTTAATAATTTCGTTTTCCATTTATTCTACAAATAATTATATAAAGCAAAGACAATTATCAA
>CAYTYA010000120.1:0-3803 GCA_964442015.1 uncultured bacterium | reverse complement strand
AATCTAGACTTTAGCTAAATACTACAGTTCAAAGAACTTCCAATAAAATACTAAAAACGGTTCTTGAAAATGAATACCAATACGAAAAGTTTCACTTACAGCATATAAAAAACCAAAATCAAAATCTACACCACGATATTCACCAGATTTTGAGTCAAGTATAAAGTTATCAGTATAATCTTCCATACTTTGACCAAAGTTGCGAAATTTGTGGCCGTTGTCCATCCACATTATTCCAGCCAATTTCAGATTTTTTGATAAATCATATTCGAAGGCTCCCCATAATCTATATGGTATAAATTTATTCCATTCGTAGCCATCTTTTAAACCGGGTTTTTTTAATGCTAGAGCATTGGTCTTGACACCCACATGCCACCCAATCTCACCACGATTGTTAGGCATGGAACGTTTAGAAGAAAAAACTGTATATAATTCCCAGTAAAAATCTTTTTGTTCCTTACCTTTAATTAAAACATCATTAACTGAAAGGGAATCAATTCCGTTTAAGTTTTCATCCTTGTTATCAGAAACCAATACTTCTCTAGCGTATTTTGCAACTAAAGTATTCATAGGATGGTTATTAAATAGATGTCCACCTATAGCCGCAGCCCGACGGCTGCTACCAGTCTGCATATGATAAAAACGGAAATGTGGCATAATATTTAAGTCGCCACTCAAATCGTTTGCAAATTTGCTTCTGATCATAAATTTTTCAGTGAATCCGTAGCCCAATGTTAGCCCACTAAGGTAAAATGTGTTGGGACTTAAAGGAAAAGCAGTAGGGTCCATGAATATATCTGTTAAAACAACTTCTCCCCGAAAAAATGTCTTTTTTTCTTCTATCCATGGTATAAGCTTGCCGCCATGAAAACGATTCATTTCCTTTACATCTCGTTTGTTAATAACTACATCACCATATCGGGACCGGAGTACAATTTCTTCAGATGATTCTCGCAAAACAGGACCTATATATTTTGTATCATCTTTTTTTGTAATAGTAGCTGTTTCCTCTAATACATTTGTTTTAGGAATGTGTAGCAATCCTTCTGCGGTTTGAATATGACAGAGTGACCCTTCTATCTTAATTATCTCACCCTTTATAATATTACCATCAATCAGATGAAAACGTTTTGCCATGCCAACCTCTAACACTTCAGCTATCTTTGGTTTAAATGCTTTCTTTTGTATGGGAGCTTTTCCAGGTGGCGGAGTGTCCACCATTACCGTTGGCTTTACGCGTTCTGGCGTTAGATTAATTGAGTGTATAGAAGGAAGTGTAGAAGTCTGAACTCGGATAATATCTTTTGGAGTTGGAGGATTATTGGATTGGAAAAGTCGGATAATATATGAAGCCTCTTTCCTAGATAAATATAGCAAAGTTTTACTCATTTCCTGCTGTAGATACTGATTTAGAGATTCAATATTAAAACCCTGTTTTCCAGCCAAATCACTGATTGCTTGGCTTTGACCCGGTAAAATTATTTCATCCTCTTGGGCAAGTAACAATGTTCCATCACTTATAAAAACAAACAATAATAAAATGTATGTTTTTTTACACATGATCAAAAACTCCTCTATTCTTAAATTAATTGAATGTAATGAATATATATATATCTCTACAACTATAATTTAACATATAGTTTAATATATTGTTTAATATATTAAATGTTGCTTAATTTATTAATCAATATGAAAGAGTATGATGCAAAACAAATTTTGAATGACTTTATGACCAGAAAGGGTTTTCGTCGTCGGTATCAATTGGCTAAATATCTGGGCGTTTCTCCTCAAGCTGTAAGTATCTGGCAAAGAAAAAATGATATACCCCCGCGACATTTAATTAATATAACAGAAGAACTTGGACCGCAGATAATCCACAATTATCCAGAACCAATCAAATCATCAAAACGGGAAATGAAAACTGTTATAGAGTTCCTTGTAAATGAAAATGTTCATTTAAAACGAACCATATCGAAACTAAATAATCAAATAGCGGAACTATTGACAAAAAATAAATCTGATGGTCTGTTTGAAAAAATTAATGCTAATACCTTACTGATGAATGGTCGGATATCAGATGGCGTTATTACTAATGTTAGTGGTAATTGGAAAAGTGTTCTGGGGTACAAAAATAATGATTTGATTGGGCATTGTTACGATGAAGAGTTTCTTATTCATCCTGACGATATTGAAAGAACTATGCTTTATCAAAAAATTTTTCGTAGGTCAACGGGATTTAAAGAATCCAGGCACAGTGCAGTGCAACGCTGGAAACATAATAAGACAGGAAAATATATAATGCTAAGCATAGTATTTTATGTAAATATAGAAAAGGATCAGGTTGATTTAGTTGCAAAGCCAATAGATACATTTTTAGGGGAAAACTCTAAAGTGCCCACAAGTTAAATAATTTTTTGAATATTGATCTTTAGGTATTATATAAAGGAGTAATGAGGATGAAGTTATATTTAGTATTATTGGTACTCTTTCTTTCAGGATGCAGTTCAAATATGTTAAATCTTGGTCTTGCAAGCACTGACCGCATTGATTTAAATGATAATTATGAAAGAGTAAGTCAAATTAATAGCAAATATAGGACATATATATTTCTTTATTTTCCCATGGGAAACCCGCCAAGAATGGATACGTTGATTGGGAAAGCATTACGTGAAAATGATGTAGATTTTATAACAAATGTAACAATAGATAGAAAGGTTTTTTGGTTAATCTATGGCGGATTTATAGAATACGAACTTCAGGGTATTGGTTGGGCAAAAGGTAGTAGCGATAAGGCGCTTGAAACAGATCAAATAAGAGAGATAAAATCTTATGATCCGGATACAGGTGAACCTATTTATAAATAATCAACAAATAGAGATAGAGTTTTTGCATAATTTTATAAGTACAAAAATATAATTATTTCACTATACCCATGGTTATTTTTAAAATAATTTTACTAAACCAATTAAATGGCAATATTGATCGCAACCCAACTCTGATTTTTGCTTGAGTTCCAGCCAGATACCGTAATTTATTTTTTTTTCTTTTAATTATTTTTTCAATAAAAATTGCAATATCTTCTGGGTCTCCTACTCCTCTACGGTTATCTAATATTTTAGAATGTAAACCTTTCAATCTATTTGTGAATTCAGCATAAGGGCTTTGTACATTTGATCCCCCTTTAGCTTCTTTGCTATTATCATCAATTGCCTTAGTAGAATATGTTCCTGGTTCAAGCAATACAACTTCAATTCCAAATGGATGAAGCTCAAAGTATAAACCTTCACTAAAGCCTTCAAGTGCAAATTTTGAAGACCCATATGCACCTAACCCTGGCAAAGCAGATCGACCTTGAGCGCTTGATACATTTATTATTTTTGTTGAAAATATATCCTCTGAATTCATTGCAGTCTTACGCATTAAAGGCAATGCGATTCTAGTTACTTTTTGTACACCAAAAAAATTTGTCTCAAATTGATCTCGTATTTCCTTTTCAGATAAGTCTTCGAAAAAACCACCAATTCCATAACCAGCATTATTTATCAAAATATCTAATTTCCCTTCATTATCAGCAATAGTATTGATCGTTTTCTGTATTGAAGTATCATCGCGAACATCAAGCTCAATCATATGACAATTTGTATCTCTTCGATCCAATTCTACTTTTAGATCATTATTTTTTGATATATCACGCATACTAGCATATACAGTATACCCTAAAGACGACAGTCTTGCAGCTGAGATCATTCCAAAACCGCTCGAGCATCCAGTTATTAAAACAATTTTTCTCATAAATCCATAAT
>CAYTYA010000119.1:0-3906 GCA_964442015.1 uncultured bacterium | reverse complement strand
TGGAATGGAATTGATGTCCATGTATTATTCAATGAAGAAAATGGAGAGAGTTGGACGAAAGAAGTTGTTGCACGATCCGAAAGAGCGCTTGAATGGTTAACGAATAAATTTGGTGAGTATCCATATCCGCAAGTTTCAACCACCGATCGAATAAGAGGCGGAGGGATGGAATATCCAATGCTAGTGATGAACGGAAGTGCAAGTGAAAGCTTAATTCTACATGAAATAGGTCACATTTGGTTTTATGGAATTTTGGGTAATAATGAAGTAACGGAAGCTTGGTTGGACGAAGGGTTTACTGATTTTCAAACGCGTTGGTATATGATGAACCGCTATGGCGAACATGGCTTTGATATAGAGAACACAACAAGGTATAAACCGTTTCAAAAGAAACATTGGTATTTTACAAATTTGCTGGGAAATAGTCAGTGGTATGTTATTAATTTTCAATTAAGTGGAAACGATGAGCCAATCAGTAAAAAATCATATTTATTCAAAGGAAATAGATCCTATGGATTAAATGCATATACAAAGCCAGGAATGATGCTTCATGAATTAAAATATGTTCTTGGTGATTCAATATTTATTTCTGCCATGCAGGAATACTATGATCGATGGAAATTAAAGCACCCCAATGAAGAACGGTTTATCAATGCCATTGAAGATGTTAGTAACAAGGAATTAGACTGGTTTTTTGATCCTTGGCTCCATGATACTCAAGTATTGGATTATGGAATAAAAGATTGGAAAAAAAATCAGAAATCGGATGGAACCTGGTTGGTCAATGTTGATTTGGTTAAGCATGGAATTAGAGAAATGCCTCAATTATTAGAAGTTGGATTTAGTGATGGTAGTATGGAAAGAATATGGTGGGAGAATCATCAATGGCGTAAACATGATACATTTACTTTTAATGTAGATAAAAAACCCGTATCAATAGTTTTAGACCCAGATGTTCAAACTGTTGATATTGATCGTAGAAATAATCACACCAACGGCCTACCATATAAAATGCTATTTAGATGGCCAGGTATGAATGTGAATCATCGAAATGCTTTTATTCTGCAATGGTCTCCTTCCGTTAATTATCATGATAGAGATGGTTATATTCCTGGGTTTTGGTTTAGTAGATCCTATGGTTTATGGCATCGAGCCGATCTTCGATTGCATTACGGGTTAGATTCGGAAGAAGTTTATTGGGATCTGCAAACAATGAGCAAGCCAGCTCATAGTAATAATAATGTTAGATATAATTTTCATGTATTTAAACAAGGCGGCCTTTCAGGATTAAACTGGAGTTTGAATAATTCCTGGAGCAGTTGGAATTCAATGAGTTCAAATTATCAAACGTCCTTAGGCTTTTATACTACCAACGCTACCAATACCAATAGAACAAATTTATTTGATATGGGTAGAGTGTCTGTCTTTTTTGCAAAGTTAAATATTAATAAAAGTGGTAATGCCATTTCAATGGAACTGGCAACGACACCTCAGGAATTTTCTGATTGGAGCTTCAATCGTTTGACGCTTATAGGAAATGTAAATAGATCGATCAAAGATATTGGGATTAAAGGAAGGTTTATACTTGGTGTAATGAATTATGATGATAATAGCTCAGTCCCAGCGCAGGAACTGTATACTATAAATGGGGCAGGTGCGTTTGACACATATATGCGTCCATATTTACGAGACGAATCAAGTTTTTATGGTAATTCAACCTTACGGCAACATTATCATTTAACAGGTGATGCGAATCTTCGAGGTTTTTACAACACAGAATTAGCTGGGGCAGAATCATTGTTAGGAACTTCTATAGAATTGATAAAAAGCATCCCATTCAAATTAGCAAATATTCAACTGGCATTATTTACAGATATCGCATATTTCCCTCGATCATATAATCTTACTGAAATTAAAGGAAGACAGCTCTCCGATGTAGGTTTTGGATTTAGAACAAGCAAAAATTTGTTTGGCAAGCGATTGTACCTCAGATTAGATTTTCCATTGGTTACGAATGATTCAAGTTCATCAACAAAACAAGAATTCCAGTGGGTCTTTAGCTTCGAAAGAAGCATTTAATTCATTTATAATATTTTTCGAAGTAATATGTATAAAATGATATCTGTACGTATTTATTTTATTTTATTAATTCTATTTATAGGGTGTATTGATTTAAGTGAAGATGATGCGCAAGGAAACAATACATTACCTATTCAAACATCATTTAAAGTGGAGGATTTCTCTTCTGCTCAAGAATGTGCAGTTTGCCATCCTCAATATTATGAAGAATGGTCAAGTTCAATGCATGCCTACAGTATGGTAGATCCAGTTTGGTTAAAGCAACAAAATATGCAACAAGCGCATAGTTCCGTAGAGGGAATTGAAATTGGAGATTTTTGTGTGCAATGTCATAGTCCTGTTGCTGCCTTAACAAATCTTATTGAGAATCATTTAGATTTAACAAGCGATGATATCAATTCTCTTCCTGCACAAGCAAGAGAGGGCGTGACTTGTGATGCATGCCATTTAACTACCCATTTGCCATCTCCTACTAATATTTCAATTGTTAATCATGACTATGAAACAATTGATTTCAAATTATACTCAAGTGATACTCGCTATGGTATTTTAGATAATCCTGTAGATAATGAGTTTCATAAGTCTGTGTATAACAGTGACTACGATAAATCAGAATTTTGTCAAAATTGTCATAATCTCACTGTAGATAATCGTGATGCTGAAACAACTCAGTTCGAATGGGAGGGAAGCGCCTTTCAGGCTATGGGAGTTGAATGTCAAACGTGCCATATGCCTCTCTATTCTGGGAAGGCAGCTGTCACTGGCCCAGATAGAGATAATCTACATAGACATTTTTTTCCAGGAATTGATGAGGCCTTAATTGATTTTCCTGGTAAAGTTGAACATAGGCTTGCTTTGGAAGATCTATTATTAACAGCTGCAGAGATCAATCTATTTGAAAGCCCGCCTGATACGATTCATTCTGATACTGTTTGGAATGCAAGATTCATTATATCAAATAATACAGGACATAATTTTCCATCTGGGACTTCCTTCCCAAGACAATTGTGGCTAGAAGTATTTGCTGTCGTAAATGATGATACATTACTTGCTTCTGGTCTATTAGATGCTAGTGGTGATATTTATGATTTTTATATTGATCCTAATAGAAATATGGATCCTCAATTAAGTATTTTTAATACTATTTTGTATAATGCGGAGGGTGATTCTGGCCTCTTAAAAGTTTCAGTTGAGAATATGGTTAAAATGGTGGATAATACGTTACCAGTAAGCGATTCTCGAATAGTCGATTATTCGATTCCTATTCCATCAGGTGTAAATGGTCAATTAGAATTAACTGCCAGGCTTCGTTTTCGATCTTTTCCTCCATTTTACTTGAGACATCTTGGATTAGAGAGTTTAATAGAAAATGTTAATATTTTTGATATCGATACTATTTCTGAGACTATATATGTATCATCTAACTAGATATATTTTACACATTACAATTGCAATTATTGTAATACCTGCTCTAAATGGAAGTGATTATAGTCGATTAAATGACCCTCCAATAACGATTACAATTAATGGAGAGTCCATGCAATTAACGGGTGGGCTAAACCGCCCTGAGCCACAATTTATTGATTGGAACAATGATGGAATTTTGGATTGTTTTATTAATGATCGAGATGGAAGATTACAGTATTGGGAGGGGTTGCCCGATTGGCAGTTTGGTGATAGACCTATGTTTACGATGGTAACAAAGTTCTTTCAATACATCGAAATTGGCACGTGGTTTAATTTTAATGATTTTGATGATGATGGAGACGATGATTTATTGTGTAATACTCCAGGAACCGATAATGTCAGTTATTATACAAATGTGAA
>CAYTYA010000118.1:1460-3955 GCA_964442015.1 uncultured bacterium | reverse complement strand
CCTTGATTATATTCATCAAGGTCATATGTTGTCATAGTTACCCAATACATATAAGAGCGTGACCAATTCCAAAAATAACTTTGAATGTTATACATACCAGATATACCCCATTCTGAATGTTCAGTAAAAATTATTTCATGTTCTGGATGATTATTATAGAGCTCAGACATATATGTAGCAGGATAATCAGTATAATTATGAAACGCTGTTCCAGATACATAATTTTGCTTACCATTTATTTTTAATTGATTCAATATAAAGTCTGCATTAACCCAATCTTCAAAATTATGATCATTAAGCCATATTTTTGTATGCAATTCAGATTTATTTATATCATGAAATTCTTCATATGTTGCTATTGCTAAGTCTAATTGTTGTTTTGCACTTAATTTCATTCCAGGATAGTTACCTGGTACAAAGTTTGGCTCATTCTGGGTTGAAATTGCATAGATAGGTATTCCTTCATTTTGATATGCTTCAATAAATCGTCTTAAATACTTTGCGACTTGTTTTTCGTAGCCTTTTTTTAATGTTCCACCAACAAGTTTTTCAGATGTTTTCATCCAAGCTGGAGGACTCCAAGGTGCTGCGAAAAAAATAATTGATTGGGGAGGATCCAAGTTCGCTGCAACATCTTGGACTAATCTTAACATTTTAATTATTCCGGTTTTTTTATCTGGTTCAATTGAAAAATTTTCTATATCATCCTGATAAGTATAAAATCCTTTAGGATGGGGTGAAACATTCCTCCCATCAGAAAAATCAGAGGTTCCGATTGTTATTCGAAACATGTTAAAACCTAATCCATTTTTTGGATCAATTAATAAAGTTAAAATATCCCGGATTTGTTCTTCTGTTTTACCTTTTGAAATTGCATGTAATGTGGTTGCTTCAAGAGAAGTTCCAATTCCAAGAACTGATTGATATGTAATATTTGAATTAATTGTAATAGTTAAATCATTATTTTTTTTTATTTTATTCCAACGCAAACTTTCTTGCTTATCTAACTTATATTTTATTTCACTCTGATCAGGTGGGTTGGTATACCACATTGAGGATCCAGGTAATAGCTCAGAACTTAAATATACCTGAATTTCTTCACTATCATTTGCATACCCATAATAGCATATATAAAATAAAATAATTATTAATGATTTCTTATTTTTCACAATAATTATAGCCCAATAATTTGTCCTTGCTTGGCTATTCTAAAACCTTTTTTAATCAATAAATTTGATTCTATGCTTGCAGGACTATTAAGAGGATTGGTGTGATTAAAATGAATAAAATGAATCTTTTCCTTTTCAATAATCGATAGGTCTTTAAATAATTCCATACTTTCATTCACAAAAGGATGTGGTATTTGACTCATATCTCTTCCTGGAAGTTCATTATCATCAAAAAATGTCCCATCTAATAATAGATAGTCATTTGATTTCACTTCAGAAATAATATTTTTGTCCCAGATATTCCATTTATCAATATCAGGAATAAATATTATTGAATTATTTGGCCCTTTAATCTTATAACCAACTGTTTCAGAGAATTCATCACGATGTGGAACTACAAAGGGAATAACTGAAATTTGATCATTAATTTTAATTCTTGATTCATGAAAAATGGTTTCAACTTGTATATTTTTTTTAGTTATTAACTGACTCCAAGGACCATTATTATTAAGAAAATATTTCATTCTGGGCATAGCATATACAGGAATATTATTTGCACCCATAACTTCATGGCCTAAATGAATCAAACCTGCATAATGACCAATATGTGCATGAGTTAAGAATACACCGTTAATTGTTACTGGATTATTTGAATTTGTGATTTCATCAATTAAATGTAATTGTTCTGGAAAATCTGGGGTTACATCAATAACCCAACATTCATTTTCCATATTATCTACAATTGCAATCGAACATACCATCCGTTGAAGATCAGGCTTATTTTTAACTTTGAAACAACATTCTTTTAAACAACCAGCTTGTGGGTACCCTCCATCCTGAGCAACGCCAAGGACATAGATAAATATATCATTATTAATTAATTGATTATTTGAAGAATTATTGCATGATAAGGGAAATAATATTACAAGGGTAGATATTATTTGTATATAGATCGTTCTCATATTTCTCTTTATACAATCATAAAATATTAAAATGAAAGAGTGAACTTACATAAATATCAATAAATTAGACTATGTACAGATTATACACGAAATTAATTTTTACTATCATCTGCTGTTTTCATTTTGTAATCGCGAAAAATCTAATATTACATAATAGATATAACCCGCAAATTAGAGAACTTCTTGATATAAAATTTTCTGAAAATACTATGATAATAACTGGGAATTTGAATGGTACTGATTTTTATGATATATCTGATTCACTTAATCCTATTTATCTTTCAAACCTAGAAATTCCATTTGGAAATCAAAATCGAGCATTACCTAATTTTATAGCAGCAGTATCAGATTCCACACTTTATTT
>CAYTYA010000118.1:0-1360 GCA_964442015.1 uncultured bacterium | reverse complement strand
TAATAAAATAGCTGTATCTGAATGGGAAGATGTAAAAGTATTTGAATATAATTCTAACCAATTTGAGTTAGTAGGTTATAAAAATACTGGATATAGAACAATGGCTATCAATGCGAAAGGAAATGTGATTTATTCTGCAGAGTGGAGACATTTACAAGTATTAGAGTATGGGTTAATTAATGGTCCAGATTTAGATATTAGTTCGCATGATATTAGTTTTCCAGAAATTAGCATTGGTGAAAAAGATACTATTGAACTAATTATGACAAGTAATGGAAGTGAACCCATCGAGTTTGAATATGATTATTTCTCTCATCCTGACTTTACCACCCCAACAATCTTAAATACATTACAACCTGGTGATTCAATCATTGTTAGTGTTGTATATACAAAATCTGGAAATAATGCTTCTGGAACATATAATATTCCATCTAACGATAGTGATGAAAGTCTAATTACATGTGATATTCTAGGTAACTATGATGGTGTAAATATTGGAATGGAAGCTCCTGATTTTACTTTGCCAATTGCAATAAATGGCACAGGGGATTTCAATCTTGAACAACATTGGGAGAGTAATGGAGAAATTATTGTTATTACATTCTTTTCTCCAGGATGACCAGTATGTAGTCCGGAGTTATCGGATTTAGAAGTATCTATTTGGGAGGAATATTCTGATCAAGGAATTTTACTTGTTGGTATTACAGCAGTTAATCAAGGTCAAATCGATCAATTTGTAATTGATAATGGTATTACCTTTCCAGTACTAAAGGATACTCGAAGTGGTCCAGGTATAGGAACTGGTGTGGTATACGATCAATATTATATTCCAAATCAAGGCTCTCCATATCCTCGGGACTTTATAATTGGGACAGATGGAAAAGTGTATTATGTAAATAATGAGATTGATACACAGTTTATGATTGCAATAATTGAAACACTTCTTGATGAACAAGAAGTTAGCGTTTTACATGAAATTAATTCTATTGACCAGTATCTTGAATTAGTAAAAGCATACCCAAATCCTTTTAATGCATCTATTAATATTTCTTATACAATCAATCATCCTTCAAATACAAATCTGAAGATTTTTGATCTAGCTGGTAGATTAATTTTAAATCAAAGTTTGGGATTAATAGAATCTGGAAACCAATACTTAAAATGGTCTCCTAACCCTTCCATTAGTTCTGGAATCTATTTATATAGTCTAGAAAGTGATCGCAACCTTATTAACGGAAGAATATTATATCTTAAATAGCAAAAATTAATTTTTAAATTTAATTCCACATCCTAGCGCTTTGGTTGATGCATATTTTATATCATTTCCATTAAGCATCGCATCAATTGCGTTAGCAACATA
>CAYTYA010000117.1:0-3957 GCA_964442015.1 uncultured bacterium | reverse complement strand
GTCTGTGAAGAGGCAAGGTGTCCTAATATTTATGAATGCTGGGATAGGGGGACTGCAACAATAATGATTCTAGGTGATACATGCACAAGAGCCTGTGGATTTTGTTCTGTCAAAACTGGAAAACCAACTTGGAATGATCCGATGGAACCAGTCCGCACAGCGATTGCAGTAAAAAAGATGAATCTGCGGCATGTGGTAATTACATCAGTTGATCGTGATGATATTAAGGAAGATTATGGTGCAACTATATGGGCAGAGACAATAAAACAAATCCACCATCATGTTGCTGATTGCACTGTTGAGGTATTAACTCCTGATTTCAAAGGCGATGAATCCGCTTTGTTAAAAGTTTTTTCCTCACAGCCTGAAATATTTAGTCATAATGTTGAATGTGTTGAGAGAATTAGTAAAAATGTACGTAATCAAGCAGATTGGAAAAGGAGTTTGCAGGTATTAAGATTTGCAGTTAATGAAGGAATGCATACAAAAACTGGTATGATGGTTGGTTTGGGTGAAACAAAAAATGAAGTTATCGCAACAATGAAGCAAGTGGCAGAGTTAGGTGTTTCAATTTTTACTATTGGACAATATCTTCAACCGACAAAAAAACATTTACCTGTTGATAGGTATGTTTCAGATGAAGAGTTTGTTAATTATAAATCTATTGGGTATGAATTAGGCTTTTCTGTTGTAGAGTCTGGGTCATTAGTGCGTAGCTCATATCATGCAGATGAGCAGGCCAGATTATTCAATACTAAATCAGAAAAATTAGTATGAATAATAAAGTCATAGTAGTGATCACAACTTTTATTGCTGGAATTGTTTTGGTGCAATTGGTATCAAAGGATCAGCCAAATTCAATAACGGAAGAGAATGCACCCAATTTAAATAATAATCCAGAATCTGATTTTATTCGAATTGGTAATTTAATTGCCAGAGTACCCGATAATTGGAATGCTGTAAAACCATCAAGTTCAATGCGATTAATGGAGTTTCAAATAGGTAAAAATAATACAGATGCTTCAATGGCAGTCTTTAAAAATATTGGTGGTACAATTGATAATAATTTGGAAAGATGGGCTAGACAGTTTGGTTATCAATTATTAGATGAAGATGTTAGATTAACTAATGAAACTATTAATGGTATTGATTTTCATATAATTAGTATTTTGGGAACATATACTAATACAATGGCATTTTCACCTAACGCTGCAAAACCAAAAAATAACTATCGGTTATTGGGTGCAATCGCCAATACATCAGATGGCTTATATTATTTTAAAATGACGGGTCCAAATGATATTATTAATAATGAGATTGAAGAATTCTCATATTTTATCCAATCTTTAACATATGATAATATTGGATAGAAACATTATAAAAATGTAATTATGGCATATAAAATGGCCATAAATGTGTCAAATATACATATAATTTTAGTTGGTACATTATTTGCGTAAATTATATCTAAACAATTTAAGGAAAAATTATGCCTGAAAGATTTGATAAAGACATAGAATCAAAACCTATTTCTGAAAATGATGATTATCCCGTAATGCCCTTAAGGAATACGGTTTTATTTCCACAGCAAGTTATACCTATTTATATAGGTCGTGAGAAGTCATTAAAACTTATTGAAGATTTAGGAAATGGTGATAAGCATATTGTTGTAGTGGCGCAAGAAGATGGCTCAATTGAAGATCCTAAACCTGAAGATTTATATGCGTATGGAACTTTGGGTGTTGTATTAAAAGTATTTGATATGCCGGATAACAGCAAATCTGCCATTGTTCAAGGTATAGAAAGAGTAAAGTTAATGAGTTTCGGTGATCCCAAACCATATTATAGGGTTGTGGTTGAGAAAGTCAGTGATGAACCTATAGCGGATGAATTAGAAGTTGAAGCATTATCAAAAAATTTACGTAATACATTTTCCGAATTAATCCAGGTTGCCCCAAACCTTACTGAAGAGCATTCTGGTATGTTATCTAATATTCAGAAGCCTTCACGTCTAGCTGATCGTGCTGTATCTCTACTTACAGTTCCAAATCAAGAAAAACAGGATGTTCTTGAAGAGCTTAATGTGAAAAGTAGAGTTGAAAAAACTATCACATTGCTTACCAGAGAAATTCAACGAATTAAACTAGGTGAAGAAATACAGACAGAGGTCCATGATGAAATCTCTAAGACCCAAAGAGAATATTATTTACGTGAACAAATGAAAGCAATAAAGCGTGAATTAGGTGAAGATGAGGAAACAGTTGAGGTAAAGGAACTAGAAGACCGAATAAAAGCTGCAAAACTACCTGAAGAGGCAGAAAAAGTAGCAATGAAAGAGCTGGAAAGATTATCCAGAATACCAACTCAGTCACCTGAATATTCAGTATCTAGGACATATATTGAATGGTTAGCTGATTTACCTTGGAGTAATTCTAGTGAGGATCAAATTAATGTGAAGAAAGCTGAAAAAATTCTTGATGAGGATCATTATGGATTGGAAAAAGTAAAGGAAAGAATTTTAGAATATTTAGCAGTAAGAAATTTAAAGCAAGAACGCAACCCAGATGGTGTTGTAAGAGGACCAATTTTATGTTTTTCAGGACCTCCAGGAGTAGGTAAAACATCTCTGGGGAAATCAATTGCAAAAGCAATTGGACGTGAATTTGTTCGAATGTCATTAGGTGGCGTTAGAGATGAAGCTGAAATTCGTGGACATAGAAGAACCTATATAGGTGCTTTACCTGGTAGAGTAATTCAATCCATGAAAAAAGCTGGAACGAATAATCCAGTATTTATGCTTGATGAAATAGATAAACTTGGTTCTGATTTTAGAGGGGATCCCTCATCTGCAATGCTTGAGGTTTTAGATCCTGAACAAAATGATTCATTTAGTGATCATTATTTGGAAGTAGACTTTGACTTAAGCAAAGTAATGTTTATAACTACTGCAAATTATCAGGATGCGATTCCACCTGCTTTAAGAGATCGAATGGAAATACTTGATTTCAGCGGTTATATTGAGGATGAAAAAATAAAAATCGCTCAACAGCATTTGTTACCCAAGCAGATTTTGGAAAATGGACTTAATAAAAAAGAAGTTTCACTAGATAAAGCGGCTATTAGCGAACTGATACGCTCCTATACAAGAGAATCAGGTGTCAGGAATTTGGAAAGAGAAATAGCAAATGTATTAAGAAAAGTTGCTCGAGATTTAGTTGAAAAAACAGCGAAGAAGATTCGCGTTACTAGAGCAAAAGTTCATGAGTATTTGGGTGCGCCAAGGTTTTATTCAGAATTAGCAGAAAGAACAACAAAGCCTGGTGTAGTAACGGGTCTAGCATGGACCGCTGCAGGAGGAGACATTTTATTTATTGAGTCTTCAAAAATGAAAGGAAAAGGTGGACTAACCTTAACTGGACAACTTGGAGATGTAATGAAGGAGTCTGCAACTGCGGCCCTAACATATGTTAGATCACATACTGATATACTTGGTATTCCAGATGATTTTCATGAAAAGACAGATATTCATGTCCATGTTCCTGCAGGCGCCATACCAAAAGACGGTCCTTCTGCTGGAGTAAGTATGTTTACATCAATCGTTTCATTAATGACAGGAAAACCTGTGAAAGATAAAGTAGCAATGACAGGAGAAATCACTCTTCGAGGTAATGTGTTACCTATTGGCGGTGTGAAGGAAAAAGTAACCGCAGCACATCGTTCAGGAATAAAACATATTATTTTACCTGACCATAATAAAAAAGATCTTGAGGATATCCCTGACCATATTAAAAAAGATTTAAATTTCTATTTTGCAAAAGAAATTATGGATGTGATAGATGTGGCTATCCCAGGGATAAATGGTAAGAAAAAGAAGACAACAAGAAAAACTAACTCAAAAGTAAAAAAAGTGTCTTAATTTTGCCCGGTTTTTGGGCGCTTAGCTCAGTTGGTCAGAGC
>CAYTYA010000116.1:0-3968 GCA_964442015.1 uncultured bacterium | reverse complement strand
TCCCCGCATCAAGAAAAACATGCATGTATGGATTTGATTCTTTTGTTGATGGAACTTTCTTTTCAGCAAATGCTAACGTAAAGGCCATTCCCAATGTGTTTTGATAAAATTTCACAGTTTCTTTGGCATTATGGCAACGATATGCCACATGATGTATTTTTTTTATTATCATTTTAAATTTCCTTTTCTATTTTTATAAAATATTGGACTAACCTCTACTTCTTGTGGGTGACAAGTAGTTAAAAGAAGGCATGCCATTTTCTAGGGACCCAGAAAATGGATCATTATAATATGTCAAGATAAGTAGAGGCTTGTCCAAATATTTATCAATTCTTTATATCCATCTTTTTACTCGCTAACTACTTGTTGATCAACGCCAAAAGTATTAGGACAAAAGCAGCAATATCCAATTTCATCACATTTTTTCTTCATTTCTATCCATGTAGATTTATTGCTAATTAGGTTTAATGCTAAGGGGTATAAAACGGTATTTTCTTTGTAGATATGTTGCTTGAGTATGTTGCATAATTCATAGATAAGCGAAGAGATGTTTGCAAGTTTTTCATTAAAATTTGCATCAATTGTATCTGTCTCTTCTTTTAGTTTGTATTTTATTTCTCGCATAATTTCATGTTCCATTTCCATATGTTGAGTTGGGCCAACTGCTCCTTTATCCTTTAAGACCGGGAACAACACTTCTTCTTCTCTTTTGTGGTGAGGCTCAGCGCTGATAATTATTCTAGTTAATTGATTAATTTTAAATACTATACGAGCATAATTCTTTTCATCTGTATCTGATAATAAAAGTCCCAATTCCTCAAGTTCATCAAGTGTTTTTAAAATATGTTCATGTTCTTTCATCATAGTTTTAATTACGTGACCATCATTTAATTGATTAATCATTGTTATACCTTTCGTAATAATTATTTGATCTTTACTTGCATTATCCATTATTTAATGTGTGAATAAATTGACATTTGCAATTTTCTCCTAAAATCTAACAGATGCCGCCTTCTTCTTAGCATTATGAATATTGGATACGTGGAGGGCAATGAAAATGGTAGCAAAAGAAGGAAGAATACCAATGTATAGCACAAAAAGCGAGTAGGGTGTGGTCATCGCCTCTTACTTCAAGCCCTCCACGTAAAAGCATTTTATATTTAGTTTGTTTATCTAGGACATCAATTTTTACGTGATCAATAAATGACGGAAGTGCATTTAATGGACAAGAGTAAATTATCCCTGCGAATATTTTCATTCTTTGTTTATAATGTCTTTTAAGAATGAAAAAATATGAATTTATCATTATAACATAATTCTTTATTAATATCACTCAACTTGCACTATTTGACCTTGATTATCATCATAACAGGATAATAATATCTGAATATATTATAATAATTTAGAATATACAAGAAAATAGGATGCTTTTATCCTATTTGGTGTTAAATTTCAATGTTAAAAATCGGAGTTAGTTATGAATAAAAAGAATAATGTATGCTGTAAAAGTGATTGCAAATGTTGCAAAGGGATATGCTCTTGCAAAGATTGTGAAAAGGGGAAGCCTTGCTCATGTGGTTGTACTTGTAGCTGTTGTAAAAAAGAGTGTTGCTGTTGTAAATAACCAATTGATTATTTTTTGTTTGTGGAATAAGGTGTATGAATTTTCTTGGAACTTCGTGGTTATTAATAAGTAAACTATAGTATGCTTAAACACACTGTTACTATTGGATTGCTGTTGTTTATGGGCTTTGTGCTGGCTGTGCCTATGTTGCATATTGATTGTGACATGCCCTGCTGTCAAGATGATAAAATAACCTGTTGTGAAGTCAAACAGGAAAAATCACAAGAAAAGACATGTAGAATAGATATGAAAAGTTGTGATATGGGTGTTGTATTCATACCCATCATCGCCGGACCTTTTCAAAAAGATAATCTGAATTTTGAGTTGAATATCCATAATTTTGGAGAAGACAATTCTTTCATTCCACCCATTGAAAATAATTGCAATCTAGTTCTGTTTGATCATCCAACAGAGCCACCCCCCGTATTTAATCTCCCACTTTTATTATAATAATTTCCTTTTCTGAGCCACCACAGTTGGTGGCCCCATTTATTTAGAACTAAAGAAAGGAATATATTTTGCGCATAATTAAATCTTCTATTGTAATACTTTGTATGGCAGTAATCGTTTTCGGGCAATCTGTTGAGATCAATGGTGAAATAGTTAAAGTTGGTCAAGAAGACTTGGTCTTTGAGATCAAAGGTCTTGTATGTTCTTTTTGTGCCCATGGGTTACAAAAAGGCATTTCCAAACTCAAATTTGTTGATAAAAAGAAATATACCAAAGGGGTGTATACAGATATTACTCATCAATTTGTGAAAGTAGGGTTAAAAAAGAATAAGATACCTAACATTGATAAAGCTCTGGCTGTGATACAGGATGCAGGATACGAGATACTAAAATTCTACGTGAATCCAACTGGAAAAGCATTGAAAGTGAAAGAATACGAAAAGGTATCCAAATGAAGGACCGAGCCTTAAGCGTTTTCACATTATTTACTTCCTCAGGCACCTTGCTTTGCTGTGTTCTTCCTGCCGTGGTATCCACCATTGCAGGGGGTGTCGCGGTTGGCTCTCTGCTATCAGCATTTCCTTTCCTGATTCCCTTATCCATGCATAAAGAATGGATATTTGGTATTGCTGCTATTCTAATTGCTATTAATGGTTATATGGTCTTCAAGCCTAATCAAGAGGTGGCATGTGATATTGAAGCAGGGGAGGATGTATGCGATATAACCGGTCGATTCAATAAGCGTATGTTTTACATATCCGCTTTAGTATTGGTCATTGGCGCATTCTTTGCATATGCATTGGTTCCAATTCTGGTATACTTTGATTTATAAAGGAGGAAATATGAAAAGAAGTTTGATAATCATCCTTTTAATGGGAATCGCATGGCCACACCAACCCGTCATGGATATGGCTCCACGTTGGGCCGGTGGCTGGGGATTCCAGTTTCGATATGAAACATTTGGCTCTAATAACTTGCTGGATGGCCAGTCTAGCAATGCTGGTTTGAGCCATTATCAAAAAATCACATGGTTTGAAGGCGTGTACACATGGAAACGATCCATCCGTGCCACCTTTAAGTTACCTTACCATCAAATTGAAAATAAATATCAGCTTATCGATTGGGGGAATCCCATTGAAAAAGGCAGCGGACTAGGAGATCTGATTTTAGCCCTGCCGCTGAAAAAATACTTTAATTTGAAACGGTCCACTGGCAATTTTGGGTTTACACCTCAAATCCGTCTAAAAACTGGTGATGAATCAAATGTCATCAAGAGCAAAGGCGGCTATGGATTGAGCCTTTCGTACAGTGCTGAAAATTTTTCTTATTACCAACTCTATGACCTTTACGGTTGGTCGTTGGATGATGGATATTCAGCGTTTGGCATGGATGTGAACCTCGGCTGGCACCCTATCCATAAGAACGAAACAAACAGCGGATTATTCCTCATGTGGGACGGTACTTTTCAAATGAAAACTGATAAGAATGGCAATAAGGATGTCCGATTTTTTACAGGACCGATTACTGTTCTGTACAAGGAAGGGATTATGGCACGTATCGACGTAAAATTCCCTGTGAGAGAATCAGTGGATAGAGCGAGTCTGTCGAAAGGGACGATAATCCAAACTGGAATCGGATTCGTTTTCTAGTCAAGAATATGGACCATTCTATTCATCTACACCACGACAACTATACCAATAAAAGTCTTTTTGCTATTTAGGACGTAACTCGTCGATGGGAAAATTCTTATACCATCATTCAAACCGGACCAGCATTTATGCTGTATAATCAAAATATAATTATGAGATCAGAACTAAAGTTTCCGGTGATAGAGGCTGATGGAAAAAATAAATTATCTAAAGGGGTTTATATGAATATTGGGCTTGGGTTTGTG
>CAYTYA010000115.1:0-4120 GCA_964442015.1 uncultured bacterium | reverse complement strand
CCACTATCATGCAAAGCTATTTCAAAATCCCACACTACATCCCAAGTACTATTAAAGGCCTCCATCCCTTCACCTGAAATAAATACATCCATCCTGGATCCTAAAGGATTTACTGCAAACCAATACCCTGTTCGATCATCATTATTGGAATCAAACGCTACACCTATCCAATCTGAATGTGGTCCAAAAGCTTCCATCCATCGATCCCTTCTACTCAATCTGCCAGTAATTTTGTCTGGTTGAGAATCAATATTATCTAGAGATACATATATATTTTCATTATCATAAAGTACTCTGGCTATTGTTTTCTCTGATGGTTGAGCAAGATTATATGGTTCAAACTGCAAGAATGTGCTTTCTTTTAGCGCATTCTGCCATACTTCATCATCAATTTTCCCATCGATAATTGGAGGTGTTATTGTTCTGGTTGCAACCATTTCACGAAATCGTAATTGATTTGGGTCTTCAACCTGATAATTATCAGCGAAAACATATGCGCAAATAAGTATATAGAAAATAATCGCTTTATTTTGGGTCATAAGAGGCAGAGAATATAATCGCGAAATCATTGAAAAAAATATGAAATTAGTATTTATTGAGACATATTTTCGGCAACTAGATCTGCCAAATCTTTAACTTGGATCTCATTTCGACCTTCAGGAGTAAGGGGTTTCAATCCTTGGTTCATCATACCATAACAAAAATTACAACCCGTAACAACAGTATCGGCATCAGATTCTACTACTTGCTCAGCACGAACTAAATGAGTACGCCCTGTGGTTTCTTTCTTCCACCAAAGACCGCCACCAGCTCCACAACAAAGAGTATTTTTTCCAGACTCAGGCAATTCAATAAAATTATCTGAAGCAGCATTGATTGCAGTTCTTGGCGCATCAACTTCATCAAGCATCCTAGACAAATTACATGGATCATGATATGTAATTTTTCCCGCTGCAGTTTGATTAACCTGAATTCTTCCATCAGTAATTAATTGCTCAATTACTTGGGTATGATGTTCTACTGTATAAGATATTGTATCATATTTACTATATTCTTTTTCCAGATTCAAGGCACAATGCGGACATAATGTGACAACTTTTTTTGCTTCACTCAATTGTTTCATGTTGTGTTCTCTCAACATCGAATACGTCAACTTGTCACCTAATCGATTGACTGGATCTCCAGAACAATGTTCCTGTTCTAATATACCATAGCTAACATTTGCAAAATCAAGAATTTTGGTAAAGTTTTCAACAGATTTTGTGAATTCAGGGTCTAGCTCATATCGGGCAAAACAGCCTAACCATAGAACATATTCTTTGTCAGAGGAAAATTTTGGTAACCTATCCGCTAGAGGGCTAGTTGTTGCACCTTCTGTATTTCCTGTCTCCTGTAAATTGGTAAATAACTTTTGATATTCCTGTGGAACTTTTCCTTCTACAAGTACTTCTAGTCGCCTTATTTCATCAGACTTTTCTACATGATTACCTACTGGGCAAACTTCCGTACATGCTTGACAGGTAGTACATTCCCAACCAGCTTCCACATTTATCTGTGATAAAACATCAACATCCTTTGTATCTAAAAGCGGCTGGCGTAAATCAAGAATAAAATGATGTTTTGGGTCAAGTATACCCCCTCCACGATTTGCAGGACAAACATCAACACAACGACCACATTCCACGCAGGAAAAAATATCAAGAGCCTGATTCTGAGTCATTTTAGTCAGTCCAGCCAACATATCATCCAGCTCTTCTTCTGATCCTTCTAGATCAATATTTACTGGGGTATGATCGGGTTGATCAAATGGTCGAAAAAATATATTTATTGGAGCTAGAACTAGGTGAAGATGTTTTGACCTAGGTATCAAAAATAAGAATGCAAGAATAATAACTGAGTGAATCCACCAATTAATTTTCCATAGAAAAACTGGAATTTCCCTTTCACCAATCAAATATGTGACCATTAAAATAACAATGAAAAAAGCAACCAGTCCTGAAGTCGGAGATAATTTCCCTAACGCTTTCGGCTTAGATACAAATCGACGATAAGCAAGAGCTAAAATGCCAATAATAACCAAAATGGAAAATGGTGTAACTATCATAGAATAAATTTTGTGTGCTTTCGGACTTAATAGCGGAAGGCCAAAGCCTTTTGCGAAGTGATCAACTGTCACTAACCCAAAAATCACAAATCCCCAGAAAACAAAAGCATGCATTAATCCTGGCCAAAAACGACCTTTAACAACTTTTTCATGCAAAAATACTTCTCGAAACATTCGCCAAAACCGAGCACCTATACGATCAAATGGGAGTTTACCCAAACCTTTGAATACAATAAGTAATCGACGCGTAACCTCATATATAAATGAGGCCAAACATAATGTAATTCCTAAACCGAGAACTATTTTTTCGGTAAAAGAAAAATAAATATCATGCATAAAAAACTACTTGGATTGGATTGCTTCTGTAAGTTTGGGAACAATTTCTAACAAATCTCCTACAACACCATAATCAGCAATTTCAAAAATAGGAGCTTCTGGGTCTTTATTAATTACCACAATGTTCTTTGAAGCTTTCATACCTACTACATGTTGTATAGCCCCGGATATACCTAAGGCCAAATACATTTTTGGAGAAACAGCTTGACCAGAACTTCCCACTTGATGGGATGGAGATAACCAGCCAGAGTCTACAACTGGTCGTGATGAAGATATTTCTGCACCTAAGGCTTTTGCAAGATCTTGAGCTATTGGAATATTTTCCTCCTTTCCAATACCTCGCCCTACAGAAACAATCAACTCAGCAGCCGTTAGATCAACACCACCGGATGATTCCATGAAAGGTTCTTCTGATTCCGTTTTAATCATTGATGCTTCTAAATTTACTGACACCTCTCTTGTAGAAGCATTTCCTGTTGCAGCAGAATCTGAAAGAAATGATGCAGACTGAAAACTAATTAAATAAGGAGTATCCCCACTTGGGCTTATATCTGAAAATAACTTCGCATTAAACATTTGCTTTGTTAGGGATACTTCGTTTCCATCAAAGTGGATAGCTATACTATCAGCTAAAAAAGGCTGCATTAATTTTGCACTTATTTTGGGAACATAATCTCTTACTTGATACGAATGGCCAAATAACACATATGTGGGATTCTCCTGATCAATTACTTGTTTGACTGCTTCTGCATATCCATCGGAAGAATATTCATTAAGCAAATCATGTTTAAGAACCAGCACCTCATCAATATCATATGTAGAAGCTTCCAATGCTAAAGAATCTACATTTTTACCCATTACCATTGCACTGGCAGATAACCCTAATTTATCTGATATATGTTGTGCAGCTGCAATTGATTCAATGCCCATGCGATGAATCGTACCATTATTATCTTCTATTATAATTAAAATATCCATCTATTTATTTCAGGTAATTTTGATTTCATTACGAAATATTTTTACTAATTTTTCAACAATCTGATCTGCCGAACCTTCAATCATTACCGTTTCTTTAGTACTATTAGGTGCATATATTTTTTTAATTGATTGATTTTGATCCATAACAGCTGGCGTAACAACATTTATTTCTTTTTTCTTCGCTCCCATAATCCCTTTTAATGATGGGTAACGTGGAGTATTGCAACCTGACTGTACGCTAATACTTGCAGGTAAGGTCATTGTCACCCATTGAAAATATCCGGCTTCAAGCTCACGCTTTACTTTTATTTTATTATCTATAATTTCTGTAGCCATTGCAAGGGTAGCAGTAGACATTCCTAATAATTCTCCTAAGATTACTCCCGTTTGACCAAAGCCTAAATCATCAGACTGTAATCCAGAAAAAATAAGATCAAAACTTTCATCTTTAAGAGATTCAGCAAAAAGAGATGCAGTAACCAATGGATCCGTTGGATAATTCCCGTCTGATTGAATATGAATTGCTCGGTCCGCTCCTTTAGATAATGCTTCTCGAATTACTTTTTGTGTTCTATCAGGACCAAGACTAACTACAACCACTTCTCCATCATTATTTTTCTCGCGAATCTGTAATGCTTCTTCCAGAGCATAATTATCACTTTCATTCATGATATACGCTACTTGAGATTCATCTAACCAATC
>CAYTYA010000114.1:0-4152 GCA_964442015.1 uncultured bacterium | reverse complement strand
GTATGGGATGTAATGAAAACTTGCTATGATCCAGAAATACCAGTTAATATAGTTGATCTAGGTTTAATATATTCTTGCGAATTCAAAACAGAAGATAATGGAAATAAGCTGGTGGATATAAAAATGACTCTCACTGCTCCTGGATGCGGAATGGGGCCAGTAATCGCGGATGAAGTAAAACAGAAAGTGAAAAACGTACAAGGTGTTGATAAGATCAATTTAGAACTCGTTTGGGATCCTCCTTGGGATCAATCAATGATTTCCGAAGCAGCTCGATTAGAAATGGGTCTTCTCTAAAATTACTTTGAAAAACTTTGATCCCATTCAAGTTCGTAAAGATTTCCCCATTTTCTCTAAAATAGATCAACCGTTTATTTATCTTGATAATGCAGCAACAACTCAAAGGCCATCTATTGTTCTTGATGAATTAAATAATTATTATACTCACTTTAATGCAAACGTACATCGTGCTATTTATACTATTGGAGAACAAGCTACGCAAGCTTATGAAAATGCACGGGAAAAAGTTGCAAAGTTTATTGGTGCTGATAATTCATCAATTATTTTTACTCGAGGGACAACTGAATCAATTAATCTTGTAGCATATGCATGGGCAAGAAATAATCTATCACCAAATGATGAAATATTAGTTACAGAAATGGAACATCATAGTAATCTTGTTCCTTGGCAACTTGCAGCAAAAGCAACTGGTGCGAAATTAAAATATATACCTTTAAATGATGATGGAACATTAGATCTAGATGATCCAGATCAATATTTTAATAATAAAACAAAATTTGTAGCTGTTATTCACCAGTCAAATGTTTTGGGTACAATTAATCCTATTAAAGAAATTGTTAACATGGCTCACCATGTAGGAGCAAAAATACTAATTGATGGCGCACAATGGGTGCCTCATGGCCATACTGATTTGAGCGATATAAATTCGGACTTCTATGCATTTTCAGGACATAAAATGTTAGGACCAACGGGGGTAGGAATCCTATATGGTAAACCAGAAATTCTTGAAGAAATGGAACCTTTTCAGGGTGGTGGTGAAATGATCAAGTCCGTTTCTATGAACGATGCAACATGGAATGAAATTCCCTATAAGTTTGAAGCAGGCACTCCAAATATTGCTCAAGCAATAGGACTGGGTGCGGCGGTTCAATATATTAATGATTTAGGTTTAGATAATATTCATCGCCATGGTGAAGAACTGACTAAATATGCTTTAGATAAACTAAATCAAATAAATGGAATAAAGATTCATGGTGATCAAAAGGAACGTGGTCCAGTTATTAGCTTTGAAATTGAAAATATTCATCCTCAAGATTTAGCACAATTTCTTGATCAAGATGGTATAGCAATTCGCGCAGGTCAACATTGTACTCAGCCGATCATGAATAAGTTAGGTGTCTTTGCAACTAGTAGAGCTAGTTTTTATATATATAACACCGAAGATGATGTTGATGCTTTTTGTGAAAGTATTGAAAAAACAGCCAGTGTTTTCAAATGATTTTCTTATTTTATCATAGCGCTTAAAGTTTAAAAAGGAGTTTGACATGAGCGATAATGGAAGTGAACAAAAAAAATATAAATATATGGTTACCATGAGGTGGTATGTGGAAACTGATGAGGAATTAGTATCTGGATCACAAGAATCCGATCAAAAACTATTGGATTTAGTTCGCCATCAAAGCAATGGTGAGCCTTGCTTGCCTGATTGTCCAACAAGAAATAATGAAGGTTATGCTGTTTTAGACTATCATTATTTTATGGGTGATAAAGAACCGTATATGTCCACAGAAAAGATTAAAAAGTAAATAATATAATGGAAACCATCTATCTAGATGACTTTCTTGATGATGGAATTATAAGGGAAAAGTCATTTCGTAAAAAAATATCTGATATTAATTGGCAAAACTATAATTCAAAACGTGTAATGATAAAAGGATGTACTTCCGTTCCTGTTCCTACTTGGGCTTATTTAATTCTAACGGCTGAGCTTGCACAAGTTGCTGATGATATTATATATGGTGAACCTTGTTCATCAGTAAAAATTTTTAAACGTAACAAGTAATTATTACAATGTCGGAAAACCATAATCGAGTTAGCTGGTCAGAGTATTTCATGAATATTGCTCGTGAAGTTGCAACTCGTTCAACCTGTGATAGAAAATCTGTGGGTGCCGTTATAGTCCGTGGTAAAACAATTCTTTCAACTGGGTACAATGGTAGTATTAAAGGTGCAGAGCATTGTAATGACGTTGATCATGAGATGGAAAATGATCATTGTGTAAGAACAATTCATGCAGAAGCTAATGCAATTGTACAGGCTGCAAAGCATGGTACTAGAATTGAAGATAGCGAGATATATGTGACAGCATCACCATGTTACAACTGCTTTAAAATGATTGCAAATAGTGGAATTAATAAAATTTATTTTGGTGAATTCTATCGTGATGAAAAAGTTATTGAATTGGCAAAATTGCTAGATATAGAATTAACTGACTTATCTAAATAGATTCTATTTTTAAATTTGTAACCAATAATTAAACTTTAAGAAAATAGAATTTGAACTATTTTTAGTCCAAGCATTATCGCTTGCAGAAAAATAGTTATCATTATGCAAATTATACACAATAAATAGAGTGCTTCCAGGACGATACTCCCATCGTAATACAAAAGTACCTACAAGATTATTTACCTTAAAATCAGGATTACTATTATATGAATAGGGTTCTAAGTCTCTAGTTTTTTCTGCCATCAGTTTATAAAAATCCTTGTAATCCATATCAACAGTAAATGGTTGAAAAAATGCTTCAAATGTTAGGTCTGGAGTAAATGTCCAATTAAATCTAATCTGGATATCATTCATAATAGCTGCTGAATTAGCATAAATAATATTTGTGCTTACCGAATCTTCTTCAATACCAACCCATTCCATTGATTTCGTTCCCAAATCCTGAAAACCTTCTATCATTAGATTAATATTATCTCTAGGACGAAATCTTAGATTTACTCCTCCACGATAACCCCAAGGTCTATATTCACCACGACCATAACCAATATATGGCCTCAATATTAATTTTTTTCGTTTATCTGTTTGAAGCCAGAGAATTCCATATCCTTCTGTCTCTGATTTATACACCCAGGCCCTATCATCTCTAAATGTGTCATCATCATTGTAGGAAGCAAACTCCATATTTAACTCTCCACCAAAACTCCAATAAGATTTCAATTGATTATTTTGTTCAATAGATAAGGATTTTGATAAGGTTAGAGCATCCCCCCTTCTTCCTCTAATAAAATATCTAAACTCTAACTCGTTACTTAAAAAATACCCCCAAGGATCTTGTTTCCTTAAGCCACCATACGATCCATAAAACCAATTGTCATTACGATTATTAAATCCAACATCATTAATCTCATATTTATCATCCTTAAAACCAGTAGCAAAATATAAATCCCACCATTTTGGATCAAGATATCCAATGTTAAATCGTGCTCCATTACCTATGATTTCATCTATTTTTGAACGAACTAGTTGACCTTTAATTGTTACCCTATTATCAAAAAACTTAAGAAACCAATCAAGCCCAATTACATTTGCACTACCAAATCTCTTTCGGTTAATATCAGTCATCATAATACCAACTGTTGATACATTGTTTAACACTGGTTGCTCCAAACGACCAATAAAATAATTAGTCATTGGTTCCAACAGTCCCTTTTGTTCAATAGTTGAATCACCGCTTTCATACTCCCAAGTACCATACTCTTCATCTGTAACCGCATCTATAATACCATATTTAGTTCCTTTTGATGTTTGTCCTAACATTTTTCCGGCGCCTAATATAGTAGTTACATCAGGACGGCTAATTATATTCGCATCATCTGGTAATAAATATCCTGGCGTTTGTCCAATTCTGCGAGAATGAAATAACTTATATCTGTTTTTAAAAAAAGAACCTCCTTCAATAAAAAAAGGTCTTCTTTCATCGTATTGTGTTTCAAATGCAGTCAAATTCAAAACAGATGGATCTGCTTCTACTTGACCAAAGTCTGGGTTAATTGTCATGTTTAAAGAAGATTTAGCACTTAAACCATATTTCATATCAATTCCAGCAGAACTAACATTTGACTGATC
>CAYTYA010000113.1:0-4164 GCA_964442015.1 uncultured bacterium | reverse complement strand
CAATTCTATCTTGCTGAATCATATTTCTTAAATAAAGAATATCTTTTAGCTGTTGCAGAATATGATCGTCTTATTAGGAGAATGGGTTTTAGTCCTTATGTTGAAAAATCCAGATGGAGAGTTTGTCAAAGCTATGTAAAGGAATCCCCTAAGTATTACAAAGATCAAACAAATACTCAAAAAGCCTTAAGTAAATTACAAGAGTTTATTGATGATTATCCGAATTCAGAATTTAAAGAGGAAGCAAACACGCAAATATCTGAACTTCGAAATAAATTAGCATATAAAGAATATGCAACGGGTGTTTTATATATAAAAATGGAAGAATATCAATCTGCAATAATGTCATTCGAGTTTTTAATTGATAATTACTATGATACGGAAGTATTAGAGAAAGGTCATGTTGGAATAATCAGATGTTATTCTCTTATGGATGAATTTAATAAGGCGGAGAGTTACTACAATGATCATTCATCAAAGATAGTTAGTAATGATCTAAAAGAAACTGCTCAAGCCTATATACAAAAAGCTAATTCCTCAAATTAAGTGGTTAATTCTAAAAGAAAAGTATGTCTATTTGGTGGAACATTTGACCCGCCTCATATTGGCCATTTATTGGTTGCACAAACAATATTTGAAGCTGAAAATTTTGATAAGATAGTATTCATTCCTACCTTTAAAACTCCTGAAAAAGAAAATGTAACCAACATAAAAGATAGATTAGCTATGTTAACACTGGCTGTTACTAGTAACCCCAATTTTGAAATTTGCGATATAGAAATTAAGCGAGGAGGGGTTAGTTATTCTATTGATACAATTAAGGAATACAAAGAAGAGTATGAATTAAGTTCTAATGAAATATTTTATTTAATTGGAAGTGATTCTTTGCAAAATTTTCATAAATGGAAAGACGGTAAAAAAATTCTAGATAATTGTAGAGTGATTGTTGCTTTACGACCAGGGTTTAGACCAAGTGCTATCTCAAATTGGATTTTACGTAAGGTTAGATTTGCAAGTATTCCACGTTTTGAGATTTCTTCCTCAACGATTCGAGATAGATGGAGAGATGATAAAACAATTCGATATATGGTTACGCAGCCTGTTTGGGAATATATTAATGATCATGGAATGTATCAGTGATATTTAACCAGTATATGCGAGAAAAGTGTCTATAGGTTTTATTTATTTATTTATAGGAAGCATCATGTTGTTTTATGGTGCAGATTTTATTGTAAAAGGAGGGAGTCAGTTGGCTAGCCGCTTTGGCTTATCTCCAATCGTTATTGGTCTAACTGTAGTTGCATTTGGAACTTCTTTACCTGAGTTAGTAGTAAGTATTGTAGCAGCTATTGAAGGATCATCTCCTATTGCTATTGGGAATGTTGTGGGGTCAAATATAGCAAACGTTGGACTAGTGTTGGGACTCAGCTCATTGATATTTCCATTAACAATTAACTTAATTCAAATTAAAAGAGATTTGATTATCTATATTTTTGTTTGTGCAATTTTTAGCCTTTTTTGCATGAATGGTACTATCACTAGAGAAGAGGGATTAATATTATTTCTAAGTGTCATAATGTATACTTGGTATTCATTTTATAATCCTACTATTTCGGATAATAAAAATGTAATTGATGAAAATCCTTCAAAATTATGGATGTTATATCTATTTATTTTTTCTGGTATAGCCTTGCTTTCATTTGGTGCTAATTTATTTATAAAAGGCGCCATTGATATAGCAAGATATTTTGGTATTAGTGAAATTGTTATCGGTATGTCTATTGTGGCATTGGGAACATCTCTACCGGAACTAGCCACTTCAGTTATCGCATCTTTTCGTAAAGAGCACGGTATATCAATTGGGAATATTATTGGTTCTAATCTATTTAACCTTTTATCAGTGATAGGTATTGTTTCTTTGTTAAGCCCTATTGAGTCTCCAAAAGAAATTCTATTCTTTGAAATTCCATATATGATTATTTATGGATTAATTTTATTTCCAATTGCATGGATGAAGCAGCCCATTCATCGATTTACTTCAATTTCTCTTCTGCTAGGATATGTATTATTTATTTATCAGTTATTTTGATGATATATGTAATATAAATTTTGTATTTATATGAAACGTTTTATATAAAAGTTAGATTAATAGTATGATTCAGATGGAAAATGTAACCTATGCGTATGAAAAAGGTTACGGTATTAAAAATGTTAATTTCACAATTGAAGATTCTGAATTTACGTTTTTAATTGGCCCAACAGGATCTGGTAAAACTACTATTATGAAATTAATTTACATGGCTTTGTTTCCACAAAGCGGTGTAGTAACAACAGGAAAATTTCGTTCTGATAAAATTAAGAAAAGAAAGATTCCCTTTTTAAGAAGGAATATTGGAATGATTTTTCAGGATTATCATTTACTTCGAGATAGAAGTTTATATGAAAATATTGCTTTACCTCTCTATGTTATAGGTACTAAACATAACGATGTTTCTGAACGTGTAGAGGAAGTTATTGATCAAGTCGGACTTGGTGGGAAAGAAGAACACTCACCGGATGAATTATCTGGCGGAGAGCAGCAAAGAGCTTGCATAGCTAGAGCGTTAGTGAAAGAACCAGATATTATTTTAGCTGATGAACCAACTGGCAATCTTGACCCTATTACTTCTTTTGAACTGTTAAAATTACTTGAATCTGTTAATCATGATGGTACAGCTGTATTAATGGCTTCTCATAATTACAATCTTATTAAAGGACGTGGACATAAAATAATGGAAATTCAACAAGGAATTCTTCGAAGTAGTTAATGTTAGATAGATTATTATTTTTGTTTGCGGAAGGATTCCGCAATCTTTTAAGACATAAATTAACAGTGTTCGCTGCAGTATTTTCTGTATTTATGACCATGGTCATAATTGGTTCTTTATTAATAATAGGAAAGAATACGAATAAATTAATTTTCTATTTACGATCAAAATATAAGATTGAAGTGTTTTTTGATAGTGATATATCTAAAAGAGATGCACTAAGCTTGGTCGAAGATATAGCTTCAATAGAAGGAGTCCGTAACACGACCTTTATTGATAAAGAAAATGCTACACGTATATTTGAAAAGCAATTTGGAGAAAATATTTTAGATTATATAGAACGCAATCCATTGCCTATGAGTTGCGTAGTTAATGTAAATAGGACTGGTGATTTTGAATTAAATATTTTTCCCATAGTAAAAAAGATTAATTCATTTGAGGGTGTAGATAACGTTGAGCATCAAGGAAAGTTAATTCAACGAATAGAGAGCTATCATAATCGTTTTACAAAGCTATTCTTTATATGCTCAATAGTAATTATTGGGATAACAATTACTATTATTTACAATACAATTAAATTAACAATTTTTGCTAAAAAAGATCTAATTCAAGACTTACATATTATTGGAGCTACAAACACCTTTGTGAAAGTGCCATTTCTAATTGAAGGTGTTTTGCAAGGTCTTATAGGGTCATCAATTGCTTTTATTGTGCTATCTATAGCATTGAAGATAGGAAATGGGTTAATATCTCAATTTGCTTCCATTACAATTCGCATGGACCCTGCTGCTGCATCTATAATGCTTTTAATAGGTGTATTAATTAGTTTTATTGGAAGTTTTCTTTCTGTTTCGCGGTTTTTGCCATAATATGATGACTACAAACTTGGTTTATTGAATTCTTAATAAATTATTATCTAATTTTATATTACATAAATGAATATGATGTTATTAAATCAAAGAGAAAAAGATATTCTTAAAATAACTATTGAGGATTTTATCGCCCTGGGATCTCCTGTAAGCTCACAACGATTACATAAACAGTACTTTAACCAATTGAGTTCAGCGACAATAAGAAATTCTTTGGCAAATCTTGAGAAAATAGGTTTGCTAAAAAGCATTCATAGGTCATCTGGAAAAATTCCTACAGATAATGGTTATCGATATTATGTGGATACATTAATTGCAGAAAGTTCTAAAACAATTCAAGAGTATGATAATATAGCCCAAAAACTATCCGAAGCTTCTGATAGTTTGGAAGATTTACTGCAAGCTACCGCATATATGCTTGGGAAAATTAGTAGATTATTTGGTATTGTAGTTATATCTAAACACCAAAAAAATATATTAAATGAAAT
>CAYTYA010000112.1:0-4201 GCA_964442015.1 uncultured bacterium | reverse complement strand
GTTTATGAAAATATGGTTCTATCACGTATGCTTGATGAAAAAATGGCAATTCTTTTAAGACAAGGGAAAGGATTTTTTCACATGGCCTGTTCTGGTCACGAAGCTGCGCAAACTGCTGCTGCATTTAATTTACGATCGGCTAAAGATTGGTTTTATCCATATTATAGAGATAGTGCATTTACCGTAGGGTTAGGTATGACAGCAAAAGATCATTTATTAGCTTTTTTTGCAAAATCAGATGATCCTTCATCGGGCGGACGTCAAATGCCACATCATTATGGGAAGCGTGATTTAAACATTGTGACACAATCAAGCCCAACAGGTACACAATATTTACAGGCGGTTGGATGTGCGATGGCATGCAAATTAAATAAGAAAAAAGAAGTTGTTTATGTGTCTTCTGGTGAAGGAACAACAAGCCAAGGGGACTTTCATGAAGCGTTAAATTGGTCTAGTAGAGAAAAATTACCTGTAATATTTCATATTCAGGATAACGACTATGCCATTAGCGTGCATATTTCTGAACAAATTTCTGGTGAATCTATATTTTCAATGGTATCTGGATATCAACATCTTGCAAGATTCGATGTTGATGGCTCCGATTATTTTGAAACTCATTTAGCTTTTAAAAAGGCAATAGATAGAGCTAGAAAAGGAATGGGCCCAGCAGTAATTGTATCGCACGTTGATAGATTAAAACCACATTCATCATCTGATGATCATTTAAAATATCGCACTAAAAAAGAAATCACTGAGATGGAAAAAAATGATCCCATAAAAAAGTTTACTGATGAGTGTATTGCAAATAAAATAATAAAAATAGAAGAGTTTGATAAGTTGGATAAAAAATTAAAAAATCAAGTGGAAAACGACGCAGATTGGGCGGAAAGCAAAGATCATCCTGATTCTGCATCTGCTACGAATCATATATACAGCGGAAATTCTCCTGATTGCGATAGTGATTTGAAAATAATTAATGATAACACTGTTTTTGTAGATGCGATTAATCATGCACTTGCTGAGGAAATGGATAGAAATAAAAAAATGATCATTTATGGTCAAGATATAGCAGACCCAAAAGGCGGTGTATTTACTGCGACAAAAGGTCTAACTGATACATATGGTAAGGACAGAGTTTTTAATAGTCCGCTTGCGGAATCTTCTATTATTGGATCAGCTATTGGTTTAGCAACGGTTGGTTACAAGCCTGTTGTTGAGATACAGTTTGGTGACTATATATGGACAGCTATGATGCAAATACGTAATGAACTTGCTACAATACGGTATCGATCAAATAATGCCTGGTCTTGCCCTGCAGTTATACGTGTACCTGTTGGGGGATATATTCATGGAGGATTATGCCATAGTCAATCCATTGATGGTTATTTTATTCATATGCCAGGGATATATATTGCCTATCCATCCAATGCATCTGATGCGAAAGGGCTATTAAAGATGGCATGCAGAATGGATGATCCTGTAATATTTATGGAACACAAGAGCTTGTATCGGCAAAGCTATGCATCATCCCCTGAGCCAGATGATGAGTATTTGATTCCATTTGGTAAATCAAAGATAATACAAAAAGGGTCTGAGTTAACAATTATAACTTGGGGAGCTATGGTACAATCCAGCATAGATGCTGTTAATGATTTGGATTTTGATGAGGACATTATTGAGATTATTGATTTACGGACACTGAATCCATTAGATTTTTCATCCATTCAAGCATCTATTGAGAAAACTGGTAAAGCTTTAATTGTCTATGAAGATAATCTAACAAATGGGCCTGGGGCTGAAATATCTTCATTGATAAGTGACCATTGTTTTGAGATGCTTGATGGACCCATTAGAAGAGTTGCATCTAAGGATAGCCCAGTGCCTTATAATATGTATCTGGAAGAAAATGTTTTACCGCAAGTAGAAGATATTAAAGAAACCTTAATAGAATTATTGGAGTATTGATGTTAGTAGATATAATAATGCCAAAAATGGGTGAATCTATTACTGAGGGAACGATTATTGAATGGCGGAAGAATGTCGGAGATGCAGTAGATAAAGATGAAATATTTTTAGAAATCGGAACTGATAAAGTAGACTCAGAAATACCTTCACCAGCCGCTGGTATATTAGTTGAAATATTGGCTAAACCAAATGATGTTATAGATGTTGGAAAAGTGATTGGTAGAATAAATACTGATGGTAGCGCTAAGCCTGATGCCGTTCCTGCAGATATTCCTGAATCTGATAAAGAAAATGTTCAAGAAGTCAAAGAAACGCCAAAAACTGATTTTAAAAAAGAACCAGTAGTTCCCAAAAAACAATTGGATAAACCCAAAGGATCATTTTTTACTCCAGTTGTTATGAAAATTGCAAATGAGAATAATATTTCAATGAATGAGCTAGAATCAATTAAAGGCTCAGGTAAAAGTGGTAGAGTAACAAAAAAGGATATTCTATCACATTTAAAAAGCCCAGGTGGCACATCTAAAGAATTTAATGAAGTGAAAATGAGCGATACGGTCGTTGAGATGGAATATATGAGAAAACGAATTGCAGATCATATGCGTGCTAGTTTAGATACTGCAGCTCATGTATATGTAATGACAGAAGTTGACATGACTGATATAGTTAATTATGTAAATAAGAATGAAAACATATTCTATGAAAAAGAATCATTTAAACTTACATATACTCCTTTTATTGTGAATGCGGTAGTGAAAGCAATTAATCAATTCCCTTTGATGAATTCTTCTATTGAGGAGAATGAAATAATACATAAAAAAAATATCAATATTGGTTTAGCTGTATCCCTAGAAGATGGACTTATGGTTCCGGTTATAGAAAATTGTGAGGAAATAAATTTTCTTGGATTGTGCAGACGGGTTCATGATCTTTCTGTTAGAGCTCGGTCAAAAGATATACGCCCTGATGAGCTTCAAGGTTCAACATTTTCTATATCTAATTTTGGAGTTTTCAATGTTTCAATGGGAACACCAATTATTAATCAACCAAATGTTGGTATACTTGGGGTTGGTGCGATTAAAAAACAACCCGTAGTTATAGAAAGTGATTTAGGAGATACGATAGGTATCAGAAGCCAAATGATCTTGAGTTTAGGTTTTGACCATAGACTTATTGATGGAGCTGGTGGAAGCAAGTTTATCGATAAAATAAGATTTGAAATTGAAAATATGGAATTAATGGATCTTTTTTAATGGCAATAGATCACGTATTAAAGCTTTATTCTGAAACGATTCAGTCTCCATATCTTCATTATGGATTTTGGGATGATCCAGGCAGTATAAATACTGATTTATTATCTATTGAAGATATTGTACAAGCACAAGGCAGGTATATTGAACATCTTGCATCATTTATACCTGAAGATGTGAATAAAATTATTGATGTTGGTTGTGGAGTAGGGGGAAATGCAGCATATTTAAAAGAGAAAGGTTATGAAATTGAAGTTTTATCACCTGATGTATATCAAGAGCAGGTCATAAAGGAGAAGTTCAATGGTGAAATGCATTTTTATAAAACCAAGTTTGAAGACTTTAAATCCCAAAATATTTATGATCTAATTCTTGAAAGTGAAAGCGCATGTTACATTAAGATTAATGAAGGATTTGCTTCTGCGAAAAAAGCATTAAAAGATGGAGGATATTTATTAGCAGCTGATTATTTTGTATATAATTCCGATAACAAAAGCCCTCATTTAAAATCTTCACATAAAATGGATGAATATCTCACAAAAGCCGAGTCTTCAGGGTTTACATTATTGAAAGAATACGATCAAACAGATAATACTATGCCTACTTTGGATGCAGCATTAAATTTTATTAACCGATTTATTTTTCCAACTGCTGAATATCTTCAATATTCTATTCAACGAAAGAATCCAAAGACTTATCGATTATTGAAATCTATATTAGAAAAAAAAATTTCAGAGAAAATGGATCAACTAGATTTAATGAGTAGTGAAGAATTTAGAAAATATAGAAAATATATGATTTACTTGTTCCAAAAAGTATAAAGTATATGAAAGTAGAAACAAACATACAGCAAAAGCCAAAAATTAAGCTTCAGATCAGGGATGGGTATAGATTCGTTGATAAAGTAGTTAAGAAAAATAACTTACATACCGTCTGTGAAGAGGCAAGGTGTCCTAATATTTATGAATGCTGGGATAGGGGGACTG
>CAYTYA010000111.1:0-4232 GCA_964442015.1 uncultured bacterium | reverse complement strand
GATGAATGACAGTTTTGCAAACTGCTCCCTTAGACCACTTGGGTACGACGCCAAATCAATTTTAATTCAGTATGATAAGTGGGCGAATATACAATAACAAACTATCCGGAACCAATTCGGAAGAGCAGTTCTCTTACAGCTTCCACTTTTGTTTCCATTTTTTCAATGTCATCATGCAGTTTGTTTATTGCGCGGGCTTGATACCATATCTGCAAGGACAAGGTTAAAAAACCAATTATCAAAACAATCATTATAATTTTAATATATTTATCCAATTATTCCCCCTTTTAGACTAGCAATTAACATGTGTAATATTGAGCATGGAAATTGAAAAATTAAACATATATAATTGTTTAAGAGATTTTAATGTGCCTGCTGCAATATTAGATGAAATTTTTGCTAATGAAAAAGATTTAGATATTCTTATTGATGGCTGGAGAGATTTAAAGGACGCTGGGCTTAAACATGATGAAATTGCGGATAAAGTTTCCAAATTAATAATGAGTGAAATTGGATTGGACACTGATCATAATCCAGTAGAAAAATAATAATAAGTTATTTTACTTGGCTTTTTTATTGGCAATTCAATTGTTTCAGGTATTGGCTTTTGTAATTCATTGCGAAGTTTAATACCCTGATACCATACTCTACCGGTATGTACGGGTTTCTCATTCAGCACATTTAATACATTATCACAATATCCTTGTAAAATCAATTCACGCGACGACCTTGGTCCAGTTATATAATGCTCAGGATAGAAAGAGAATCGAGTTTTTATTTTGGCGATTGATTTACGCATTGAAATAACATCTTTTTTAGATGTCTTCTCTCCTGCGATCAGATGTGTACTACAAAGCAATAATCCGAAAATGATTATATGATTAACCCTCATTAAATACCCATGCTACGTAAAAATGCATCAGAGTTAGGTTCTCTTCCTAAAAACTTCCTCACTAAATCAAGAGGTTCTTCCGTTCCACCTCTTTCTAATATAATTCGACGATATTTTAATCCTGTTTTAGGATTTAAAATACCTTCAGTTTTAAATATTGAAAACATATCATGCGCGTACACTTCAGACCATTTATACCCATAATATGCAGCGCCATAACCATTCAAATGTCCAAAGGACGCTTGTTGATGTGTTCCTTCTTGATAGGGGTAAAGTGTAATATCATTTTTTAATTCACTTATCAAATCTGTAGTTGATTTATTTCCATCTGGATCAAATCCATCGTTTAACGAAAAATCATACATACCATAGAATACTTGCTGCAAAGCTTTTGTACCCGAATTAATATTTTTTGCTGCAATCATTTTTTCTAATAATTGATCAGGTATAATATTATTTGTTTCGTAATGCTTTGCAAATAAAGATAATGATTCCTTCTCCCAAACCCAATTTTCAAGCATCTGCGATGGGGCTTCAACAAAATCTCTTGGCACTGAAGTTCCAGCATAGCTTACCAAAGGTGATTTGGTTAATACACCATGTACTAAATGTCCAAACTCATGAAAATATGTTTCTACATTATCATGTGTAAGTAATGATGGTTGATATTCAGTTGGTTTTGGGAAATTGCAAACTAATGCTGTAGCTGGTTTTTGATATCCATCATCAGTCATTTTACCCATTATGACGCTAAATGCGGCAGCATGACCATATTTATTAGGTCTAGGAAACATATCAAGGTAGAATTTTCCAATAAGCTCATTCGAATCTTTTTCATAAATAGAAAACATTTGAACATCGCTATGCCATACAGAAGGATCTTCTACTTTTTCAAAACGCACATTGAATAAACGCTGATAGATTGTAAAAAGACCAGAAGTAACATTGTTAAATTCAAAATACTGACGAACTTCCTCCGCATCTAAGTCATATTTATTTAACTTAACCTGATTTTCATAGTAACCAGCTTCCCATGAATATATATTTTTTGCATCCTTTTTTAAACGAGCGGATTTGATCTGAAGCATTTCTTGAACATCGTTTTCTGCTTTCTTTCTCAATTTCTGTTTTAAATCATTTTCAAAATCCCAAACATTTTTAGGATTTTTTGCCATACGATCCTCAGTTCTGTATTCAGCGTAAGAATTATAACCTAGCAGACTTACTAGTTTCATACGGTTTCGTAGAATATTATCTAGTACCTCAATATTCTTATCCACTGCTCGATTATTAAATTTATATCGCAATAGCTCTCTAGCTTTATCTGACTCTGCTAGATCCATAAAAGGTATATAACTAGGATAGCTCATATCAATTGCATACTTACCACTACTGTGTAACCGTTCTTTTATATAGTTATCTGGCATACCTTCAAGATCCTTTTCTTCCAAAAACAATGTGTCTTGTGCTGAACGAATATTCTTATCAAACTCTAAACCCAAATTTGTAAGTGTATTAAGTACAGATTTAACTATTTCTCTCTGTTCTTTTGGTAACATAAAGCCAATCCTTTTATACCCAAGTAAGATATCATCGAGAAATTTCTTCCGAAGACCTTTTAGGCTTTTAGCTTCGTCTGATTTTGAATATGCCAATACTGCATTATATAAATCTTCATCCAATGATAGCTCTGTCATGTAATTTTGAATAGTTTTACTTGATTCTAAACCTTCATTTCTGATTTCCTCATTTGTATGAACAGATCCCATTAGATACCCTGGGCTCCAAACTGATTCAATTACATTATATATATCATCAATAGGAATTAATGTGTTTTCATACGTTCTTTTACTATTATCCTGTTTAATAATATTACTTTTTATCTTATCAGCTTGAGACATAACATAATCTGTACCTTCTTTGATATGCCCAGGTTTAATATTCCTAAAATCAAAGTCTTTATTAAATCCAATAACCAATGGATTATTATTAGGTCTTAAAGAATTATTTATCGTACTTGTATTATTTGATACATCTTTAGATGAAGGAGCGCACCCTTTAATTAGAATTAATCCTATAAATAATATGATTCTATTCATCTGCATTACAATTCCTTTTGTTATAAAATATGGATTATCTTAATAATTTAACTAGAAAATACTGCTAAAGTAAAATACAACAACCATATAAGCTGCACAATAGGCACAAGAAGATGAAAAACTGTTAAATTGATATCCTTGATCATATGCTAACTTCTTATTCCGTTTTTCTTTTGATTTAGCTTTAGCTTTACCACGATCACTGAAACGACACTTAATTGTAGCAATCATATATGGAATAAATTCTTTAATCTTTAATGGTCTATTTTCATCGCTATTTTTCATTACTAGTAATGGATTATCGCACGAATGTATTTCAACAGAATCTACAGTATCATCTTGCGATAATATAACAGCAGTTCCAATCAAAATTATTCCTAATAAACGCATTTTATCTTGTAAACACTATACCCAATCTTATTATAGGTAATGATTTAATTAAAATATTCGGTCCGTTAATATCTTCCCCCTCATACTTCCACTTTTCTTTTTTATAAAAGTTTCTAATAAAACCTATACGAAAATCAATACCTAAAGATGATTTTAAGTAATATCGAATTCCAACTGAGCTTAAAAAGCCAAACCAGCTTTTATTCATTACTGCTTTACTCTTGAATGTAAATGAACCTGAGTTTCCGAATGTGCTTAATAAATCTGTCCAATTTGTATTTTCATTTTCAATACCCATAGATATATCACAAGAATTCCACATTGGTCCAATTACAAAATTAAATTCTAAAGGCTCAGATTTATGAAAATAGGTTTCAACAAATATTGAACGATAAGTAAAACGTCGATTGAAACTATCCTTTTGATTATGAAAAGAATACCAATTACTGGCTCCAATTCTCGTATTATAATAGACTCTATAGCTTGCAGTAAAATCAATTAAAATATTATTAGAAAAAAAGCTGCTATCTCCTAATGCAGTATTTAATGCTCCTAATTTAGGTTGATAAAAACCTGTACCTAGTTGTATATGCCATTTTGGTTGTCCATATGTGACAGAAAAAAATATTAGTATTATAGCAAATAGCTTTTGATTCATTATCGCCGCGAATTTAAGTTTATATATCCACATAATTCATCATATTGAATAAACAACTGCAATTTTGGTTATTTTTATTATTATTTCTAACCTTTTCCAAGGCTGAAGTAAAAGACGTTATTGTATTTTTTGACGGCTCCACAGCAATTGCATTAGTTGATTCCATAGAATTTGATTCATTAAAATATATAGA
>CAYTYA010000110.1:0-4463 GCA_964442015.1 uncultured bacterium | reverse complement strand
TTTTTTCTAATCAAAGGGTTTGCAGATCAAAATAATATCAATATTATAAATGGAACACGGGGTGGAATATTAAGTTACTTTAAAAGAGAACCTATTGAAAAAATAATAGGTCAAAAAATATTATTAGAAAAAAAATGAAGATACTTACTATTATTCCTGCAAGAGGTGGTTCAAAAGGGATCAAGCTAAAAAACTTATCAAGAATAAATGATAAGCCATTGGTAGCATATTCTATTGAGCATTCTTTAGCCTCAAAATTAATTAACAGAACAATTGTTTCTACAGATAATGAGGAAATAGCCAAAGTTTCAGAAGAATACGGGGCTGAAATACCAATTTTTAGAAGTAAAGAGCTAGCGGGAGATGATGTTCTTGACTTTCCAGTTTTTGAACACATGCTTACTTATTTAAAAAAGGAAGAAAACTATGAGCCTGATATTGTCGTTCATTTAAGGCCAACAAGTCCTTATAGAAAACCAGAATGGATTGACTCAGCTATAAATTTATTAATTAAAAACTCTTCCGCTGATTCAGTACGTTCCGTCTCTGAGCCTTCTCAACACCCTTATAGGATATTTGAGATTAAAAATAAATATTTACATCCATTAATGAATGAAAGGCATCCAGAACCATATTTATTGAGACGACAAGATTTGCCCAAAATGTATTATTATAATTGTGTGATTGATGTGACTAAGCCAAGTACCATTTTTAATAAAAAATCGATGACTGGTGATAAAATGCTACCTTATATAATGAATATGGAAGATTCAATAGATATCGACGCGAAAGTGGACTTAGAATTTGCAAGATTTTTACTAAAGGATCGTATATGAAAATAATTGTTCTTGGTGCCGGTATGTATGTTACAGGAAGGGATAATTCAGGTAATGGTACCGTTTTGAGTTCTTTATCACAATTATCTAAAGAAGTGAATATAGAAAGAGTAACCGTAATATCAAATAGCCCCTCTTCCTCAATTGAGGTAGAAAGCGCAGCAAAAAGAATCAACAAAACTCTAAATTCTTCTTTGTTTGTTGACTATTATGATCTTGTTAATAACCGTATTGAGGAACTGTTTTCTAATGATAACTATGACTGTACGATTATAGCTACTCCAGACAATTTACATTATCAACATTGTTTATTATCGCTTGAAAACAAAAAACATGTCCTATGCGTCAAACCATTAGTTCTAAATACTAATGAAAACAGAAAACTGATTAGGTTGCAAATAGAGAATAACCTGCTCGGTATGGTCGAGTACCATAAGAGATATGACGAAGCAAACTTGTACACTAAAAAAATAATCAATGATCGATCGTTGGGAGATCTCCTATATTACCAAGTTGATTATAGCCAAAGGATAGGAATCCCGTTAAAAACTTTCAGTGGTTGGGTTGACAATGCAGATATATTCCAATATTTAGGCATTCATTACGTAGATTTATTCTATTTTATTACTGGATATATACCAGTTAGATTGATTGCCTATGGTACAAATGGAATTTTGAAACAAAATGGTATTAATACCTATGACTCAATTCATGTTTCAATTATATGGAAACGTGATGATGAAGGTGAATGTATAACTGTTTTTAACACTAATTGGATTGATCCTGAATGCACTTCGGCACTTTCAGATCAAAAATATAAATTAGTTGGTACAAGAGGGCGCATTGAAAATGACCATAAAAATCGTGGTATTGAATTGGTAACTGATGAATCTAAAATCCAGCATCCAAATCCATATTTTTCTGACTACCTCTTTGATCCGAATGGTAAAAAACAGTTTTCTGGATATGGCTATCAGAGTATAAGACAGTTTATAATGGATGCGAGAGATGTTATAGCTGGCAATTATGAGATCAGCTATTTTGAGGATAAAAGGCCCACATTTAAACAGGCTATGATTTCGACAGCAATTATTGAGTCGGTTCATAAAAGTCTTTCTAACAAGTCCAATTGGGAGAGTATAAATGCTCAGATTTGATAGCCAGATGCTAAAAGAGAAGATGGTTGATGTGCTCAGCACTGAAGGGTTAAATGATGATTCAATTAAGCATCTTACTGATTCCATGATTTCAACCTCCCTAAGAGGCACTGACTCACACGGTATTAACCTCTTTCCGCATTATATTAATGCCATCCGTTCCGGCAGAATTGCTAAAAAACCACTATTTAAATTTGTAAAAGGATCAGATACAACAGCAATTCTTGACGCGGATCATGCTGTTGGTCATCACTCAGGTTATGTGGCAATGGAGTATGCGGTGGGTTTAGCGAAAGAACACGGTATGGGTTCTGTGGCAATAAAAAATTCGACTCATTGTGGCGCTGTAGCATATTTTGGGTTGCTTGCAGCTGAGCAAGATTGTATTGGTTTCGCTTTTACTAATGGTGACGATCTTGTTAAGGCATCTAATGGCAGAGATAGCTTCTTTGGTACAAACCCAATCTGCTTTACCGCTCCGCTATTGGGTGAAGCTCCATTATGTCATGACATGGCGACTTCTTTGGTTTCATGGAATAAAATCAGAAACTATTGTATAGAGGACCGAGCTATACCTGATCATTGGGCATTTAATCAAAATGGAGATAACGTTACAAATCCCCACGATGCGCGATCACTAGCACCGATAGGAGATTACAAAGGATTTGGTCTTGGTATGATGGTTGATGTTTTAACATCATTACTATCAAATTCACCAATTAGTAAAGATATCAGACCCATGTTTACATCTGAAATAAGCGAGAAAAGATTTATTGGACAATATGTAATGGTAATTGATATTTCTAAGTTTATAGATATTCAATTGTTTAAACAGTTACTTAAGAGTATGGTCGATAGAATTAGAGTTGTTGAGCCTCTTGACAATAGGCATGTAATGGTGCCAGGAGACCCTGAAAAACTTTCAACAGTAGAGAGGAGTCAAAATGGAATACCAATTGATGAATATAAATATAATGAGTACTTAGATGTATCCAATATATTTTCATGTTGTTTGATCAATGAATAAAACTGTTGTAGATATAGTTAATTTCAATGCAGACGCATCTTGTTTACCATCCAGAACTTGGTTGGAAACATTAAAAGGTGGTACAAACTCAGTAATTTGTCAGTGGCTATCTTTATTTATTCAAAATAAAAAAAACGTCACTCTTGGATTTACCGGAAGTACTCTAGCAGATATAAAAAAATTTAACCCTGATGCAATCAAAATCATTAATGAAAAGAAGGATATTTTTGAAATAATTTTAAGACCGTGGTCACATGATATAGGCCTCTATAGAACTGATAGTTTGTTTATATATAATGTCGAATTGGGGATTAGGACAATTAAGTCAGAATTTGAATCAGTGTCAAATTATTATTTGCCTCCAGAATTTATGATCACTTCTAGACAAATAGAATTGATCTCAAAAATGGGCATTGATGTAATATTTATTAATCCTGATCGTTACCATAATGATATAAAAAGAAGGATTATCCCTACACCACACATAGTATATGGGACCTCCGAGTCCACTATTAAATGTATTACAATACACGGTAGCACTACACAAAAATATCTTTCATCATGCCAGTTGAACGATCCCAAAATCTGGGACAAATTCATTCAAGATTTCCCTGATGACTTGATATTTTCTTGGAGAGATGGGGAGAGTTTTCTTTTGATACCAGATGGCTTATCAAGAGAGGAGGATTTGCTTCAAGGAGAATCTGAAAACATCAATCGCAATAAACTTCAGTCTTTAGAAATTAACTATGAAGATAGCTCCTCGTATGATCTTAGTTACTACAAATCATACCCCATTCACTCGTTTACTGCTTGGATAAAAGAAATGAAAATGATGTGGTATATTGATCGAATAATCAAGATCGAAAATAATTATTTTGAACTATCAGATTTTCAAAAAACACTATTATTACAATTAATTAATTCTGATATCCTTGCATCTGTTGAAAAGATCTCTCCAAAAATAAAGTTAAAGATAAAAGGTGTGATAGAAGATTTTATTATATATAGATCAGAAAGGGGTTTTGAGGGAGAGGATTATCTGCAACTGATAGAAGAACCTAATTATAATAATCAAAGTGCACCACATATAAAGAAGCTCGTTGCCAGACATGAATATTTGATGACTATGCATTAAGACAAATTTTGCTAATCTAGCTGTTCAAATTTACTAATCTATTCTAATTCATAATTTGAACTAATTAGCAGATATTAGCCTTTCCCCATGAAGATGCCTAAAAAGCAAGGCCTACCATTGAATTACAAAAGTAAAGAATAAAGAAAAGAATAATTAAAATGAGAAGATTTCAACTCCATTCCATATGATTTTAATTATTAACAAGAGTTGGAGAAAAGATAATTAATGATATTTGAATAAATTATGATCAAAATTACAAAGTGTGAAGTCTGTGAGAATGAACAGTTAAAAAAAGTTCTTGATTT
>CAYTYA010000109.1:2926-4748 GCA_964442015.1 uncultured bacterium | reverse complement strand
ATATTAATTATTTTTTTAAATAAATTCAATATTGAACTAATCTGGTAATATTTCACCAGCCCTAAATGTCTATATACAAAAACTTCTCTGCTGACTATTAAGATTAGTTATTTTGAATTATACAATCGACCAATCAACAATAATAGGAACAATATATTACTATTATTTTCATAAGTTCACCCCATGAGTTTAAAACAGGAATTTAATTTCAGGGAATACCTGACAAAAAATATTGACGGGTATGATGGAAAATACGCACAGTATATTCTAATGATTCCGATATTGTACGATACATTATGCAGCATCCTTAAATCCACAACTTTGCCACAGTCGCTACGGGCTGATATTTATTTAACCTTCGGTTATTTATACTATCCTGAAGATTTATATCCTGAAGAAGAGCTCGGACCTTTAGGTTTCCTAGACGACCTTATGTTGATCCTAGTGGTCCTTCGGAAATGTGCCATTCAGGAAAAGATCGGAATCGAATTCATCGAAGAACATATTACAGGACTAGATTATTCGGTTAATCAGCTACTGACCAGTGATTTTGACATGATCACTAATGAAAATAAAAAATTATTTGATGAATTACTGTCCGTCACTGGCATGCGTTATTACTATCGTTGAACCATACCATGCTAAATATCTAGAAACAAAAAACCCCGCTTAGCAGCGGGGTTTTTGATGTATAAATATTTTCTATGCGCTTGGTGGAGTCATCTTTTCAACTTTATAGATTTCACGGCTAACAACATGTTCAGCCATAACTTCAGCAGCAGTTGAATTTGGATTGTTAAGAACTTTAGACATTTTTTGCATGTCTACATCAAACAACTGAACCATAGCAGTATTGTCGTCAGCCTTCGCTACCCGTGTACGGGTTTCATCGGCAAACTCTTGTCGATCAGCAGGGTTAGAATCAAAAATAGCTTTCCAGCTATCATAAGAACTTTTGATATTTACAATTATTAGTAAGTCCATTTTTTACTCCTATTTTATTTCATTTATATATTCTATAATAGAAAATTAAGCAAAATTTTCAGTCACTTCCAAAGTTGAGATATTAAATACCCTAAAACCCAAAAATAATTGATCCATTAAGAGAAAACCCGCCTATATCTTTTTTACTAATATCCGAATTATCGATAGCACCTACTAATTTATATGATAATCCTGCCGTTGATTTCATTTTTTCATTCAAGTTAACGCCTATACCTATTTCCGGTTCTATAATGGAAAACTCTTCCGTTGAAGCCAAGATGACCCCATTCAGTCCTTCAGAACTTATTTTTCCTGAATACAAACCAACATCAGCAAAATAATGAATGGCATCATTGGGCTTTACAAACGAGCCAAGTAAAAGCCCGCCATACCTGTAACTGGAATAGCCACCGCCAATTTCAGTAATACTTGAACCTAATGCGCCACCCAGGTAGATCGCATCGTTGATGAGAATACCCCCTTGTCCACCAATCAGTCCAGTTAAATTATCCATGACACCTGTGAACTTGAGTGTTAGGCCACCGAAATAACTTATTTCCATTTCACCATCTAATATTGTTTCTCGGTCTTGTGCAATCGCTTCAAAAGAACAACAGATTAGAACAATCAATATTAAATATCTCATTTTTTTCCTCCCATACAACTGATATTACACCTCACCAGCCCTAAATGTCTAGAAACAAAAAACCTCTATATTGGGCCGGGACATTGATTTTATCCACTTTCTTAGAATTATGGATTTTCAATATTTTGGTGATTTATAATATCATCAAAACCTGCCTTAATAATAGGTTTTCCTACATTCCCACAATGCATA
>CAYTYA010000109.1:0-2826 GCA_964442015.1 uncultured bacterium | reverse complement strand
AATATCATCAAAACCTGCCTTAATAATAGGTTTTCCTACATTCCCACAATGCATACAATGAATTGTATGATCATTAATGTCAAAATTCATTTTATCACTTGAAGGAGTAAGTGAATAACTCCACCAATTCTTACATTTCAAGCAAGTAAAATGATATAGTAATTCAAATGTGTATTCTATTTGTTCACTCATTTTCTTTTTTCCTGTACCGTTATAGTATAATAAATCTTATCGAAATCTACCCACCAACCTCACAAAAAATAATCGCTACTGGATTGGTGGTTTAATATTTACTTTAAAAATACGTTTCTACCTTTCATAAAATAGACATAAATAAAATTACTGAAATAGTAGCAATAGATAAAATGAACACGTATGGAAGCATTTTGATAATAGCAAAATTTCGTAACATTTCAGCTGTATCATTAACCTTTGGAAAAGGAATTCCAGGCACGTCAACATCGAGAAATTCACATAAAGGATCCCAACCTTCTTTTACATTATAAATTAATAGTTTATCAACTGGGATTATTTTTTTTACTCTCTCTATATGTTCATAATAAACTAGCTTAGTAGACTCTCTATCAGAAAAATTATTCTTAAATAAACCAACCCAAATTAGGTTAACCTGCATTACGATGAACATTCGGATGGGATAAACCACTCTTTCAAACCAATCTGGTAGAATAGTGGGTACTTTATAGATTGTATTTGCTGTACTTTTGTACCAAGTATCAAAATCCCTTAAGGTTAAAATAAATTTTGCGTCAGGAAATTTATTTATTAGTTGTTTGTAAAACAGACACACTGGGAAATCAACGGCAGAATTAAAACCACTAAACAATCGATTCCAGTTTGGATATTCTTCCCCACGAGAAATGTCATACCATAACTTAATGTGAGATGGACGAGAAACAACCTCTCGCATATGATAACAGGGTCCTATTCCCAATTTTTCCAACGCAAATTTTAAGGACATTGTTCCTGTACGTCCGAACCCTGCGCCAAAAACTTTCATATTATATAATTGCCAATTGTTTATCAATCAATTGTCGTTTCGTTGAGGCACTCGGGATAGAAGCATTAATAGAGTATAAAACATAAGGCCAATAAATAACATAATTATAAAATAATAGGGCCATTCCGGCATCAGCAATGTAAAATTAACTCCCGGTGGTTTTTCAAAAGTGAACATATAATTACTTCCAAGGATCAGATTAATGATGATAATGGTCACTACAAGAAATGTTGTCCATTGTATGGCATTGAAATAGTCAACCCATCGTGGCCGATAGCCGTCTATCATAAGAGCAAACATTACAATAATGACAAGGCCATGGGCAAAAAAATAGTGAATGGACATATAAATTTGCGACATCTCGGATAAATTGGTATTAATAAATGCAAAAAATGAACCACCAAAACCTGCAAAAAAGAACCAGTTCTGTAGAGGACGATAATGTTGAAAGCGAGTGTAAATAGGAACAAGCAAAGCAGACAGGTAGCACATTTCCAGAGGCATGGATGTACGATAAGACCAGATATCATAATAGATCATATTCAACTGGAAGACTATTTCATTAAATACCGCAAGCCAACTAATCGTTTTAAGTATAATAGTTTTCAATTTGTTTGAGCCATGGCTGTAAACCCATGCTGCTGCGATACATAAAGCAATACTAATAATGCCAAATATGAGATGCTGACTTGGCAGATCCAAAACAACATTTATAACATCAGTAATCATTCACCAATAAACTAAGGATTTGAAGTATAAAATAGTTTTTGATCCAGTATTTCAATTATATCCCAAAGTTCATCACTACGTGGAATCCAAATTTGACGGTAATTAATGAAGTATCTTCTCATTGATTTAATTTACAATTCTTATAAAATTTGCACTACAATGTGTATCCAACCAGCCCTCCTGCCTTTACTTAGTCAACGAAGAAAATAATTGATCATATACCGGGCACATCGTTTCCCAATCGTATTTTTTAAACGATTTGCCTATCGTAATTCCCCGCGTTTCATCAATGTTTAACATACAGTTTTTTACTTTATCATATAATTCTCCATCATTATCATATATGTGGTTATCGTAATATTCCTTTGGTAGCAACTCTGGATACGTCAGTCTGCTTGGTAATATGGGATATACGCCACAATAGATTGCTTCTACTACACTGCAACCAAAAAATTCTTGTTTGCTCGTTATAGGCAAAATATCAGCCTTCCACAGCCATTTTGCGTATTCTGAGAAATTTTCACAGAAACCAAAATGTACAATATGTTTTTTTAATCGGTATTTAGCTTCATCAAATATATTGGGTCTTGTATGAAAACTTTCTCCAAGCACAACAATATCAAACTTGATATCGTTTTCTTGTAATTGGTATAAACATTCAAAAAACGATTCTGGGTTCTTATCATATTCCCATCTATGATTCCATAAGACTAATGGGTTTCCCTGTGCTTGAGTCTTATGCTGATCAAATTTAGATAGATCCATGCCAAGATATAATACCCGACTCTTTCCTTTAATTATTTCAATTATATCTAGTTCATTATAATCTGGAAAATGCTTTAATAATCGCAGACCTTCATGATGAAAAGAATCGTGATGGTATTGAGAGTTAAATAATACATGATCGGCTGTTAAGGCAGAGGAAAGATTAATAAAACCATAATGATGATCTCGTTTTTCTTGAACGTCTCTATCTGAATTTGACCATGGATAGGAAATTTGATTTTCATGAAAATATAAGGCGTTAGGCACCTGGGCTGTTCGACTTTTTGTTAGGCTTAAAAATGTTGTCAAGTCCA
>CAYTYA010000108.1:0-4792 GCA_964442015.1 uncultured bacterium | reverse complement strand
ATGCATAGTACCACAAAATATATAACTGGACATAGTCAATTAATAGGCGGCATTCTTATAACTAACAAAGAAGATGTAGCAAATAAATTAAAATTTGCTCAAAAAACTATTGGTGCGATTCCAAGTCCATTTGACTGTTGGTTGACTTTATTAGGAGTTAAGACATTAGATGTGCGGATGAAAAAACATGAGGAAAATGCAATAAAAGTAGCCGAATTTTTAAATAGTCATTCCAAAATCTCAACTTTAACATATCCAGGATTATCCTCTCATCCAATGCACCATATTGCAAAAGAGCAAATGAAAGGGTTTAGCGGTATGATATCATTTGAATTAAAGGGAGGTACGGCTGCAGGAAAAAAGTTTTTAAACTCAGTAAAACTTGCACTTCTAGCTGAAAGCCTAGGATCTGTAGAAACAATGGTATTGCATCCTGCATCAATGACACATGGAGATGTCCCAAAAGAATTTCGATTATCTCATGGGTTTTCGGATGGATTAGTACGTATATCTGTTGGTATTGAAAATGTTGATGATATCATTAATGATTTTAAACAAGCTCTAGATAAAGTTTAGCTAATTATAACTATCCTATAGCATTTGATCCTGTTTCACCTGTACGTATTCGAATACATTCCTCAATAGGAAGTATAAATATTTTACCCCGTCCTTTATCACCCTCCTTTTTGGCAACTGTAGTAATTGCTTCAATTACTGCATTAACATATTCATCATTTACTGCGATTTCTAATCGAACTTTCTTTAGTAAAGATATTTCGTGTGAAATACCACGATATACTTCTTGTACTGGTATTTCTTTTCCCTGACCTTTGGCATTAGTAACTGTAAACTTATAGATTTCGCGCTTTAACAATTCCTCTTTTATATAAGGAAGTTCCTCAGGTTGAATAACTGCTATAATTAATTTCACTCTATATCTCCTATTCTACAGTAAATATTTGGAAACCAGCATATGACTCCATATCATGCTCGCCAATATCAAGACCCAATATTTCTTCTTCCTCTGATACTCTAAGCCCCAAACAAATTTTAATAGCTTTGAAAATTATGCTTGCACAGATAAAACAAAAAACTCCATAAGATAGAACTCCAAGAGCTTGAATCCCCAAATTAAAATCCTCACTAAAGATTCCTACAGCAAGTGTACCCCATATTCCACATACAAGATGCACTGAAATTGCTCCGACAGGATCATCTATTTTAAATTTATCTAACTGAATTACAGATAAAACGACAATGATTCCAGATATAAAACCTACTATTACTGATGACATTGGATTAATAACATCTGCACCTGCTGTTATACCAACTAATCCGGCTAGTGATCCATTCAAAATCATGGATAAATCAGGTTTTTTACTTATAACCCATGATGTTACCATTGCACCTATAACACCTGCTGCAGCTGATAAAGTTGTTGTAACAAAAACTAATGAGATAGCACCTGGATCTGCTGACAATACAGAACCTCCATTAAATCCATACCAGCCAAACCAAAGTAAAAAAACACCAATAGATGCTAATGGCATATTATGTCCTAGTATTGGTTTTATTAATCCATTTTTTCCATATTTACCAAGTCTAGGACCAAGCATATACGCCCCAACCAATGCAGCCCATCCTCCAACACTATGAACAAGAGTTGATCCAGCAAAATCATGAAAGTTTTTGGAATCAAGCCAACCTGCCCCCCAAGTCCAAGATCCAACAACAGGATAAATAAATGTAACATAGATTGTAGAAAAAATTAGAAAGCTACTAAGTTTTATTCTTTCTGCAACTGCACCGGATACAATCGTAGCTGCAGTAGCAGCAAACATTGCTTGAAAAATAAAATCAGTAAAGTATGTATATGCGCCATCAGCATATTTAATTAATCCAGCGGAACCTGCTGGCATTGATATTCCAAAGCCTGCGAAGCCAAAAAATCCGTTAAATTCACCAGGATACATAAGATTGAACCCACATAACGCGTATGTCAAAATACCAATAGCAACAATGCTTACATTTTTGAATAAAATATTAACGGTATTCTTTGCTTGAGTTAGACCAGATTCAAGAGAAGCAAAACCCAAATGCATAATAAATACTAAAAAAGCTGAAACAAGCATCCATACATTATTAACAGTAAACAATACATCCTCCATCGATGGGCCATTATTAGCTGACCTAATTGGCGCTATTGTTAAAAACAGTAAAGCACCTAATATTATAATTTTATTCATTATGCACCTAAATTCTTATATTATTAGTTATTTATGTAAATTTTACTTATAATTATAATATATATAATAATATTACTAAATTATTTTAAGTATCGATTGATTGATTTGCAATAAAAAAGGCGCTAAATGCGCCTTTTTTATACTCATAGATCTATTTTTTAACCACAAGTAGTCTCAATTAATATTGCACATACTTCATAGGGATTCATATTTGCCGATGGTCTTCTATCCTCTAAATACCCTTTTCCATCATTAGCAGTAGCCATCGGAATTCTTATTGAGGCGCCACGATCACTAACACCATACCGAAAGTCTTTTATGGAACAAGTTTCATGTAATCCTGTAAGCCTTTCCTCGTTATGTGCGCCATAGAGAGCTATATGTGCTTCATGTTTTTTCCCTAAAGATTCACATGCAGCCTCTATTACTTTTATGCCTCCCTTATCTCTCATAGACTTAGTACTAAAATTTGTATGCGCTCCTGCACCATTCCAGTCTCCTTTCACTGGCTTTGGATGAAGAGTTGCGCTTACACCATAATCTTCAGCAATGCGATATAATATCCAACGACTTATCCATAATTGATCTGCCACATCTAAAGGCCCTAGAGGACCAACTTGATATTCCCACTGTCCTGGCATGACTTCTGCATTGATACCAGAGATTTCCAAACCTGCATCAAGACAAAGCTCTAAATGTTCTTCAACAATATCACGACCATATACTTCATCAGCACCAACACCACAATAAAAAGGACCCTGAGGAGCAGGATATCCCCCTTCTGGCCAACCTAATGGAACTCTCCCCTGAAAAAATGTGTACTCTTGCTCTATACCAAACCAGGATTCTTGATCTTTAAACTTTTCATCAACTTTCCTTAAATGAGCTCTTGTATTTGTTGAGTGAACAGAACCATCTGCATTCATGACTTCACACATAACCAACACATCGTCACCTCCCCTAATTGGATCAGGAAAATATGATACAGGCTGTAACATGCAATCGCTATCGTCTCCCGCTGCTTGATTAGTGCTTGAGCCATCAAAACCCCATAGTGGAAGATCTTTTAAACTATTTAAAGGACCATCAAAAACTTTTGTTTTTGATCTAAGTTTTTGGGTTGGCTCATGCCCATCCATCCAAATATATTCAGCTTTAATTTTATTCACTATAATTACTCCTTATTTTTAATTATTATTTAATTTCATAACTATTTTTATTTATATCATACGATGATAAAATAACTTGGGTTTCTGTTCTTGAAACACCTGGCCAACTTTGTATTTTTCTTAATAATTCTTCAAGTGCTTGAGAATTCTTAGCTATAACAATTAAGGTGTGAGACCCTTTTCCAGTAGTGCTAAAACACTGAATAACTTCCGATGTTTCTTTTGCCAAATTAATAACATCTTTATAATGCTCTGAGGATTCAGAAATTATTGTAATGATAGCAGACACATCTAAACCTAACATCTTAGGATCTATATTCGCATGGAACCCTTTGATTATACCCGCTTCCATTAATTTTTTTATTCTTTCTGTTACCGTTGGAATTGAAATATTAAGCTGATCAGCTATATGGCTTGCTGCAATACGTGCATCTGACTGTAAAAAGCTTAGAATACTTCTATCAAAATCATCAATTTTCATTAAAATATTTGCTCTCCTCCCTGCTTATATTATTATATATATTTACTATTTTGCAATATAATTTTAATAAATTATGATATTTATTTAATAATATTAGATTTATTATAAATATTTGTCTTAATAAATTATTTATGATAAATAATCATCCAGCGGTTGCTAGTATTAGCTTAAATTTGATCAAATCAATGAATTATTGTACTAAACAGTAATAACAGATTATACATGAAATTATTAATCAAATTGATTCTAGCAATCGCTCCTTTATTTGCAGTTGACTTAATTTTTTTTGGTGGTCATATCATAACTATGGATGACGAAAAACCATCAATAGAAGCAGTTGCAATTCACAATGGCATAATTTCTTCTATTGGAACAAAGAATGATATAATGAAATTACGATCATGGAAAACAAAGGTAGTTAATCTACGTGGGAAAACATTAATGCCAGGATTTATTGAAGCGCACTGCCACCCTATCGCTACAGCTGTTCTAAGTCAGGTTGTTGATATTAGCGGATTTAATTACAATTCTAGATCAGAAATATTAAATAAAATTCAGTCAGCTGTAAAAAAAACTTCGCCTGGTAAGTGGGTGTTAGCTTTTGGATGGGATCCAGTGTTAGTATCTGATTTACATAAACCTACTTTAGCTGAATTAGATAGTATTTCACAAGATACTCCGATTTTTATATTAACTCAAATGATGCATCATGCATATGTTAATTCCGCGGTATATAAATCAGCTGGAATAACTATAGACACTCCAAACCCAATTGGTGGTGGAGAATTCCAAAAAGATGGTCAAGGTAATTTAAATGGGGTTATTTACGAATTTAGCGCATTACAATATGTGCTAGATAAAATGCCTAAGACACCTCAGGGAACAGCAGAATTACT
>CAYTYA010000107.1:0-4804 GCA_964442015.1 uncultured bacterium | reverse complement strand
ACGACGAAAATAAGTCGAATTAATAACGTTAATAATTCGTTGTTTTCTTGTTATAAATAAGATCCTTACAGCCTAAGGCGAGATCTTTACTAATTATTTGATCTATTTCAATATGACGATAAATAGTCGAAGAAACTAAACTTTGATTATATTATTGTAATCTCAATTTTTCAAGTTGCATGGAAGAATGCTCACACCAAAAACAGAAACTGTCGTCTGATTTTAATTCCAATGCTTTATTAAAACAATGAATCGCTTCATCTCTTTGATTCGTCTCAAAATAAATTTCACCCATTGTATCCCATATTACCCCTTCATTAGGGTATAATTTTTTGTTTAATTCAGTAAAGGATAAAGCTTTATCATATTCTTTCTCATTAATATACATTCTTGCTAATCGATCTAAATTAAACACATTTTTAATTTTAGAACTGAAAGCTTTCTCTAACTCATTACTGAGATGATCGATATTTCCTTTATAATTTTCTGAAAATTCTAATATTTCACTATGAGTATCTTTTTGAATATGTTCAGGGGTATAGTTTTCTTCAAAAATCATTTTTTCAACCTCCCATGCAATATCAGATGCCCCACTAGTAAATGAATTTGATGCAAAAATTATTACAATATCTTCTTCTGGCAACCAAACAACATCAAAATATGAAACGCCATTAAATCCATTATGGGTAATCACTTTAGTACCTCTATCGGATTGGAAAGTTACCCACCCATATGCATAATAACTGTTTCCATTTTCGTATTCCTTAATATATGGCGTTGTTAGCATCTTTAATGAAGATGCACTAATTATTTTTTTATCATCTAAAGCTTGGTACCATTTATACATGTCTTTTAGTGTGGAGTTAATACCTCCATTAGCTTTTAAAGGCCAAGCTATCTTTCCGTCACGTTGATATTTTTCAATTTGTGAGCCTTTATTAATAACATTGAAATAATATTCATTGGCAACCAAATCAGCATTCCAATCAGGCAATAAGTAACCTGTTTGTTGCATTCCGGCTACTTGAAAAATTTCTTCTTTAAGGTATGTCTCGTAATTTTTTTCGGTTACAATTTCAATAATTCGTCCTAAAACACTATAACCAGCGTTAGAATATTCATATTTACTACCGGGTGCATGTAGTAATTCGGTATTGAATAATTGTTGAAAATATTGTTCTGTTGGTATTTGATCAAAATCACCTTCTCCTATACCAAAAACCAAGCCTGCAGAATGTGTCAATAATTGATGAATAGTAATATCTCTTTTGTCTTCTGGTATATTTTTAAAATAGAGACTTAATGAATCCCTAAGGTTTAATAATCCTTGTTCTGTTAGTTTTAAGATTGATGTTGCTGTAAACTGCTTTGTAACAGAGCTAATATCAACAACTGTTTCTGGGCTATTTTGAATTTCTTTTTCTTTATTCGCCAACCCATAACCTTTATTAAAAATGATGTTATGTTTTTTTGATATCAATAAAGAACCAGAGAAACCATTCGTTTCACAAGCTATTAAATAATTGTTTATTCGTTTACTAAATACGTCTTCCTTTGTTTTTTGATTACAGGAACAAACCCAAATAATAAAGAAATAGATAATGCTGATTTTTATTGTTTTCATAGAAATTTTTTAATTATTGCTATCCTAGATAAACATAATTAAGATAACATAACATAAAAGAGTACCAGGTTAGCTGAGTTGGTTCAAGCGACTGATTGGTAATCAGTAGTAGGTGAGTTCGAATCCCATACCCGGCTCTTAATAAAAATCCCCCACAACTGGATAATTACTCACCCATCAGGTTATGAGACTCACGCAGTTTCTTCTATTTGAAGTTGGCTGAAAGACGAATAGCTGTCGATTTATTGTAAATAATGTGATCTTATACATTTAAAATACTAATCTATATTGGATCCCGATACTTCTTCCTTTTTCGGGCATAATTAACTTTATTCTTGAAAGATGATTATAATATTCTTGATCAAAAATATTCTCTATTCGAAAAATAATTTTATGGATGATATTGGACGAATGAATAATGTAAGTCCCGCTTACATCAGTAAGAAAGTAACCGTCCGTTTTGGTTTCAAATTCACCTAGTCTGTCTTGGGGTGAAACTTTTTTTAATGTTAATGTAGCAGTTATTGGATTTAAATCTAATTCTGTTGAGAAAAGAAATTTATCCGGTGGCATATATGCAAGTGGTTTGTTTTCAGACAGATTTTCTCCTCTAATCACTGAAATACTACCGTAAAAGTTGATGAATTTTGTTAGTTCATATTTTAAATCGGATTCAAACCCATAGATCAATACTCTTAATCCCTGTATTTGATATTTATAAAGCCAACCGCTTGATCCACTGCCCCATTCAATGAAATCTGCGCCTGCACATGGATGACTTCCACCATCTACAAATTCTTCTTCACACTCTCCCATTTTCGAACTAATATGGTAATTAGGACTAAAGTTTTGATAACCGGTCAGCCTGATTTCACTTTTATCTGTATGATGCTCCAAAGATGCCTCCAGACCAATTGTCTTTTCCAGATCCAGTGTGGGTTGTCCAATTTCATAAGCATAGGTACCCAGATGGGGACCGTCTGAATATAGATCTTCAATACCTGGAGCCCGTCCAGTCAGCATGGTGCCAAGAGAAAACTCCCAATTCTTCCAGTTTCGAAAAACACCGATTCCCGCTGAAAAAATGGGAAAATCACGCTGCAAAACTTGGTTTGTATCTATATTTGATAATCTATGCTGGATGTCAGGGATAACAGAGAGATACTCAGCACGTGATGAAATTTGTAAAGTGAAATTATATATTTCTCTTTCAAACAAACCAAATACAGCCATGTTTAATTCTTTTGTATCAGGAGTCCAATAAAATCCCCCTGCTTGAAAACTACGATATTGGAATAAGGATCCAACATGCAGCTTTGGACCCTTAAATGTATTTTGTAATGAAAAGATTTGTTGGTCCAAAATTACAGATGGGTTCGAACTGCCTTTTTCTGATTCAGTATGTCCATAGCTTATAAAGCGCTGATCAATATCCAATGTCTGAAAACCCATAAATGAAATGTCTTTATGGACATTAAACTTTTGAGTACTCTTGTTCATATCAATATCTACTCCACTGATATGTCCTTCAGGGCTTCCAGGGATGCCGTAATTCATGGCAAGCTGTACATAGGAAAAAGTTGAACGATAATCTTTACCGAAATAAGAATAACTGCCTGTCGCTTCAAGATTGGAAAGGGCAGTGTTTGCTAACGTTCCAATTGGAGAGATTTGATCACCTGTGTTCCGGCTAAGCAGTGAAAATCTCAATTGGTGATTATAATTAAGCGGCAGGTAACAAACAACATTACCGAATAAACTCGAATTGGAAGATTCTGTGCCGAAGAGGCCCTGTAAACTAGTTTTTTTAAATCTGGATTCTGAATCAATTTGTCTGGAAACGTTAATGACACCACCAATTGTATTTGAACCGTAGAGAAGAGTCTCTGGTCCGCGAATGACTCTTACTTTGTTGTAAGAAGCCATATCCATACTGACAGTATGGTCAATAGATGTATTGGAAAGGTCTCCAGCAGTTATACCGTCTTCTGTGAGTAAAAATCTATCGCCTGAATATCCTCTTAGAACTGGTTGAGTTGTTCCCTGCCCCATGGATCGAATAGATAAACCTGTTTCTTCTTCCAAGGTCAAAGCCAGAGATGACTTTAGATTACTATGATATTGACCTCCAGTAATATAGATATTTGATGAAAAACTTTTAGGTTGAAGTTCATGATGGGCATCAACAACTATTTCTTCAATTTTTATTGTATCCGTCACCATAAAAACTTTACCAATATCATTTATATCTTCATCTAATTTTAATAACTTGGTTACTTCTCTAAATCCTATCATGGAGATCGTCAATGATGCTCTACCATAAGATAAATTATGCAATTCAAAACGACCATCGACCTGAGATGCAGCACCAATACCGAATTCTTCTATGAAAACATTAGCCCCGTGGATTGGTGTTTGATCATTATCATTGATGATAATACCGGTAACAGTTGCTTCCTGAGACCATAACAGCCCCAGGAAGCTTAGTATTGTGATGTGTTTATTAATTGCCGGAAGTCACACTTACGGGTACATTATTATATGAAGTGTAGTCGGCATGACCACCATGTAATAACTCCAACTTAAATTCAGTTGAACCTGCACTGACTCCAATAATTTCAAGTGCCATTTCGTGATGATCACTCCCAGTTTCTTCATGTTCTTCAACTGAAACGATGGCAACATCGGCATTAAACCCTGATACCGATAATTCATCTTCATCTTCTCCATCATCATGTTCAATTTCTTTGTCATCATGATCAAGGAAATGGACTGAAAGCTCAAGAGTATCTCCAACACTTAGGGTAAGGTTATTGGTGACAATTGCACCTTCAAATTCCTTGTATAGTTCTGTTCCACTTTCATTTTCAAGAACAAAACCTTCTGCATCGGTGTGATCTTCATCATGGTCATGATCATCGTCTTCACAGCCTGTTGTGAAGAACATCATGCTTGTTATCAATAATACTAATTGTGCTTTTAAAGCACGTAAAAATAGAGATTGCATAAAAATGCTCCTTAAAATAATGATTTAATTATGTTACACTACCAATACGGCAGTGTGATTTTATTGTGGGGACAGATTAAATAAGGTCTGGGGGTGGACGACTGTATAAATTAAAATATATAATTTTATCTTCAAAATTTTCATTTGAAGAGTAAAGTGCTGTTCGATATTCA
>CAYTYA010000106.1:0-4991 GCA_964442015.1 uncultured bacterium | reverse complement strand
TGAAAAGATGTAGTCATAGTTACAAACACACCCACACCAACACAAGCGATTAGATTATAAAAAGCGCGTATATATGAATATGGCCGATCTGGGTTCATTTCTATACCATGATCAAATGGTGAAATAAAAATTTCCGGAAATCGTGCTCCTAATATCATCAGTACTACGCCACCTAAAAAAGTTGTGATAACTCCTGCAGGGGTAAATCTCTTCCAAAATACACCCATAAATATTGCTACAACTAGAGGAGGGGTTAAAGTAGAATGAAAATAGCCATGAGCTTCATATACTGTTGGAAATTGAATAAAAGCTAAAACAGATAATACCCCAGCTACAGTAATTGCCATTGAACTAATTCTTGCTGCAAATAACTCCTCCTTGTCTTTTTGATTATCATTTGCATATATCTTTTTCAAATACTTCATTATAGGACGATAAACATCATTCACAAAGATTGCTGCTGTTGCATTAATTAATGTATCAACAGTTGACATCAAAGCAGCAGTGAGAGCCGCCATTATAAAACCAAATATTCCTGGACTGGTTACTATACTTGCAACAACAACAAATATTTCATCCGGACTGGTATTTGGACTTACAATATTTGGGTCCATAACTGACATAGCTTTGCCTAACCAGCCAGCATTACCAACTACTATTGCAGACAAAGGTAAAACAAATAAAATATTAATTGTTGCCGCTTTGCGACCTTCGTTAACGCTTTTACATGCCATAAATCTCATTAATAAGCCTTGGTTCATAAACAAAAAGCCAATTGAGCCTGCTACAGCATCTTGCCAAAATATTCCGACAAAATTAAAACTAGAGGGTTTATTAAAATCCGCGAGTGGTAGCTTCCAAGATAGGGGTAATAGATCCCAAAACTCTTGACCTCCTCCTACATAAGAAATACCAAGGACAAATAATAGAAATCCAGCAAAGAGCAATATAAAACCTTGCAACAAATCTGTAAAGATTACAGCTGTTTGTCCACCGAAAGTGATATAAATACCTGTAATTATCGCTATAACAATAATAGCTCTCATCAACGTAATTTCTATTAGACTACCAAAAATATAAAATGATTCAGGGAGCAGAGGAATAACAGCTTTTCCAAGAGTTAAAAAACCAATGCCGATATAGCCAATCATATAAAATAAAAGCAGAATCGTTGCTAAAAATCTTGCTGAGGGGTTAAATCTTTTTTCAAAATACTCTGGAATTGAACGAACCTTTGAATAAACTATTATTGGTAACCAACCAAACATAAAGAAAGGTATAAAGAACCAATCATTTAAGTATGTCATAGATGAACTAAAACCATGTTCAAATCCTTTAGCGGAATATTTTACAAAACTATGACTACCAACGCCAGTTGCTACTATAGACATTGTAATTAACCACCAACTAAAGCGTCTTCCTCCAAAGAAAAAATCAGAAGTGTTTTTTGTATACCTTCCAAAATATGTTCCAAATGACATAATGGCTAAAAAATACACCACCATCACTACCCAGTCAGTTGAAGTCCCTATATTATGAAAAGTTTCCATAAAATTATTGAAGTGCTAAAATTGTGAATATACCATGAACGATCATAAACCACGCATAACCTAAAAAGAACACTTTCATCCAAGTGCGGTGATGAGTTTGTCTTAAATCAATTGCACCTGTTTTCCATACGATATAAACACCTGAAAAAAAGAAAATGCCTCCAATACCATAGAGATAAATGTAAGGAAGCCAAGAATGGGAAAAATAGTCCATTATCAAATATTTATTATTTTATCAAAGTGGATTATTAATTCATCATATGTTTCTTGAAGACCCTGAACGTGCACCTTTGTTTCACCAACAACAGGCATAAAATTTGTATCTCCATTCCATCTAGGCACAACATGAAAATGTATATGATCAGCAATCCCAGCGCCTCCCGCAGAACCTATATTTGCACCAAAATTATAACCATCAGCGTTGAGATTCTCTTTTATAATGATCATTGATTCATTGGCAAACCATATTATTTCATTTAAAGTTTCTATATTTAATTGATCTGTTGTCGCCACATGCTTGTATGGAGATATTAGAAGGTGGGAATTATTATAAGGGTACAAATTCATTAATACGAATGAATGATCACCTCTAGATAGGATTAATGAATGTTTATCATCAGTTGATTTTTGTTTCAAACAAAAGACACAGCCTTTTTCTTTTTGTTCTCTAATATAGCTTATTCGCCATGGTGCCCAAAGCTGCTGCATATTTATTCACTATCATCATTTTGAGATTCAGTAACAAAACGTTTTTGCAATTCTTTTGGTAAGTATTCATAATGACTAAAGCTTTCGGAATGTAGACCTCTTCCTCCTGTTAATGATCGTATAACAGTAGAATAATGGTATAATTCAGATTGAGGAATTTTCGCTTTTATTACCTGAAAGCTACCTTCATTATCCATCCCCATAATTTTCCCTCTTCTACTAGATACATCTCCCATAACATCTCCCATAAAATCTTCAGGGACTCTTACTTCGACATCCATTATAGGCTCAAGTAAGCATGGCTGTGCACTATTGAAAGCTTCTTTAAATGCACCTTTTCCAGCAATTTGGAAAGCAATATCCTTAGAATCAACTGGATGCTGTTTCCCATCATAAAAGTCTACTTTTAAATCTACGACTCGATAATTAGCAAGCACACCATCTTCGCAAGCAGATAGCACTCCTTTTTCAACAGAAGGAACAAATACTCTATCAACATTTTGGCCAACAAGTGAAGAAATAAATTCAACTCCTTCTCCTCTATTTTTAGGCTCAATCCTCATCCAAACTTCAGCAAATTGTCCTGCTCCACCAGATTGTTTCTTGTGTCTATATTTTGCTTCACCTTTTCCTTTAATGGTTTCTCTAAAAGGTATTCTTGGTTTAAATGTGTTAATCTCAATACCGAATCTTCTTTGCAATCTTTGTATGGACACCTGCAAGTGTAATTCCCCCTGACCTGAAATAACTGTTTGGTGAAGCTCAGGGTCAACGTGATAAACGAAAGTAGGATCTTCCTCATGTAAAGTTGAAAGCCCAATAGCTAACTTTTCTTCATCTCCTTTAGCCTTTGGAATAATACCCATATGAATATTAGAATTGGGAAGTAAAACTGGATCCATAATAACTTGAAATTTTTGTGAACATAGGGTGTTACTTGTATGAGTATCTTTTAACTTAACAACTGCACCAATATCTCCTGCATTAAGATGACTTACGCTCATGCGGTTCTTTCCATTTAGCAAATACATTTGTCCAAAACGTTCCGTCTTAGACCGTGTAGTATTTAACATATCCAACCCTGAGTTAACACTTCCAGAATACACTCGAAAAAAGGATAAATCTCCTACGTGCGCTTCACTGATAGTCTTAAATACATTTACTACAGGTTCATCTCCATCCAGGTTAACCGATACTTCTTCATCTGATTTTAATGATTTTGCTACTACTGTCCCTCTATCAACGGGTGATGATCCATATTTAGAAACAAATTCCATGAACCTTGTAACACCTACATTAATACTAGCAGAAGTGCAGAATAATGGAGTGAAACTTTGATTTTGAATTGCATCATGAATCCCACTACGCATCTCTTCTTCAGATAAGTTTCCTTGTTCAAAGAATTTTTCTAACAACGTGTCATCAGATTCTGCTACAAATTCAATCAACTCTTGGTGTAATTCTTCGACACGACTCTTCCATTCATCAGGAAGATCTGATTCAATATATTTTCCGCTCCCATCTGTATTATAGGTTATAAGTTCACTTCTAAGAACATCAATAATTTGATTGAATCCTGGGCCTGCATTTACTGGTAATTGCATTGGAAAAACATTTTTTCCAAAATGACCTTTAGCATTATTTAATATTTCATCAAATTTTGTATGCTCACGATCTAAACCATTTACTACTAATACTTTTGGTATATTATTTTTTGAAGCAAATGACCAAACTTGCTCGGTCCCAACTTCAACGCCATTTACTGCTTGCAATAAAACAACTGCCATATCTACAACAGCTAATGAGCTAATAGCTTCCCCAATAAAGTCTAAATATCCAGGTGTATCAATTATATTAAACTTTTTATTCATCCATTCAAGATGGAGTGGAGAGGAATGGATTGAAATTTGTCTTTCATGTTCATCGTGATGGTAGTCTGAAACTGTATTCTTGGTTTCAATTGACCCCATACGATTTATTTCGCCTGCACAAGCAAGCATCGCTTCACAAAGCATGGTTTTACCCGATGCCCCATGACCTACTATAGCAAAATTTCTTATATCTACAGATCTAAATTCTTTCATCGCATCCTCGGATTAATGTTAAAAAATACCCCAAGAATTGTAATTTAACTTGATGTACAAATCAAGTTTTTTAAAGAAAAATTTTGTTATTTAGATTGGGATTGCGACTGTTCAATAAATTCCCTTAGTACAGGAACAATATAGATATCAGAAAGGTCTTTTTTGCTGAATTCCTGAGCAAGAATTTTCAATCTTTGTTCAACAGGTTTACGTTTATTAACCACAATAAAATTTTCATCTTCTACCAGACAAGATCCTCCTGTAAAATCTCCTTTATCCTGAAGTAATTTGATATTTAGCTTATCAGCTAACTCTTCAAATAACGTAATTAATTTTTCTGGTTTATTGGCCACGACTATAACAGATCTTCTTTATTATCTTTAAGATACTCTACTATAGTCTTTACTTCTTCCACTCTTTCTTTATTAACAACCAAGATTGCATCATCTGTTCCAACAACTACAAGGTTATCAACACCCAATAAAGCAATAAACTGTCCATTTGATTGTAAAAAGTTGTTGTTGCCCTCTAAAATCATTCCATCGCCGATTATTGAATTACCTTGCTTATTTTTTGGACTAATTTCATGAATTATATTCCAAGATCCCAAATCACTCCATTCAAATTTAGCTTTAACTACATAAATATT
>CAYTYA010000105.1:0-5048 GCA_964442015.1 uncultured bacterium | reverse complement strand
TGGGTTCTTTATTTAATTTTCGAGGGGGTCTCTGTTATCAATTAGAATATTTTAGGGTTATCCAAATGGATGAAATACTAAAAGACATTTATACTTGGTCTATATATTCTGAGGAAAACAGAATGAATTTTAATGGTTATTTTATTTATTCACGTAATTCAACATTGCCAAATATTGTTATTGATCCTCCATTATTAAACAATACAGATCTTGAACAAATAGAGTCATTAGGTTCCGTTCAGCATATTCTAATTACAAATAGGAATCATATTCGGTGGAGTACTAAGCTAAAAGAAAAATGTAATGCTAAGATTAGTATGAATTTTTCAGATGAAAATAAGGAGAATAAGATTGGTGACAATTATTTTAATCATGACGAATTACTTTTTGATTGTATAAAAACTATAGTTGTTCCTGATAATAAATCCCCTGGCGAAACTGCATTATTTTGGGAAGAAAGAAAAATTATTTTTTTAGGAGACGCTCTAATTGGAAAACCATCTGGAGCAGTATCATTACTTCCACCAAATAAATATATAAATATAGAAAAAGCTAAAAAAGGCATCCACGTGTTAGATAAATTAAATTTTGAAAGTATTTTATTGGCAGATGGTGATCCAATACTATCCAAAGGGAAAGAAGCCATTAATAAATTTTTATTTAATTAGACAAGTAATTGAAATTCTAATACATTATAAAAAATCAAAGATATAACCTTTACAATAACCAAAATATAAAATGGAATCAATATCTCTGAGACAGTATTTTGATCTAGAATCATGTAGCTATACTTATTTGATTTTCGATCCTATAAGCAAAGAATGCATAATTATTGATCCGGTATTGGAACAAATTGAACGTGATCTAGAAAGTATAAAAAAAATGAACTTAGATTTAATTGGTATTCTAGAAACGCATGTTCATGCTGACCACATAACGGCTGCTTATAATATTAGAGAGAAAATAGGTGCGCCTATTTACTATGGATCAAAATCTGGTGTAAAAGATTCAGATTATTTGTTAGAAGATGGTGAATCCATTCAAGTTGGGAAATATTCTATCTTAACAATTCATACTCCGGGCCATACAAAGGGCTCTGTTTCTTATTACTCCTGCGGTATGCTATTCACCGGAGATACTTTATTTATTGGTAGTACTGGAAGAACAGATTTCCAAGGTGGCGATTCGGGTACTTTGTATGATAGTATAAAGAATAAATTATTTCTATATCCAGATGATACAAAAGTATATCCTGCTCATGATTATTCGGGTATAATGTTTTCAACTATAGGGGAAGAAAAAAGATGGAACCAAAATGTCGGTAAGGGTATGACTAAAGAGAAATTTATTGAATCTGAAGAAGAAAAAGATAGACCTTACCCTAAGAATTTTGATATAGCGGTTCCTGCAAATATGCTATGCGGGAAAAAAATAAATGAATGATAAACGTATTATTAATAAACATTATGAATATTTCTTATTAAGGCCGATATAATCATGGGGGATAAAGGGGATGCTTATAAAACTATCAATATTACTGATGCTAAAAATATTATTAATGCAGGTAATGCAGTTTTACTTGATATAAGAGATAGAGATTCTTACTTGCAGGAACACATTCCTAATGCAATACATTTAACACAAGATAATATTGAAGATTTTAAAAAAAATACAGAACTCGATGAGGTTATAATCATTTACTGTTACCATGGAAATAATAGTTTAGGTGCAGCAGAATATTTCTCAAACATAGGCTATCAAAATATCTACAGTTTAAATGGTGGTTTTTCTGAATTTAAAAAACAAAATTAATAATTTAATCAAATATGAGTTACCCAATATTATACACATTCCGACGCTGACCTTATGCAATCAGAGCTAGGCTGGCTCTCGCATATATGAATATTACAGTTGAATTAAGAGAGATTCTACTCAGAGATCGACCGCAATCACTTTATGATATTTCACCTAAAGGTACTGTCCCTGTATTACAACTAATAGATGAAAATATAATAGATGAAAGTTTAGATATTATGTTTTGGGCACTCAAACAAGGAGAACAGTTCTGGTATATTGATAATATCGAAGATCAGAATCAATTAATTTTTAATAATGATAACGAGTTTAAGCATTGGTTAGATAAGTATAAATATCATATCCGTCATCCAGACCAATCAGTAGAATATTATCGCAGTAAATGTTCTGAAACACTAATAGACCTTGAACTAAGATTGAAGAATAATAGATACTTCGTAGGTGAATTATGTTGCCTTGTAGATACCGCACTATTCCCATTTATAAGACAATTTGCCAACGTAAATCGAGACTGGTTTTCTGAACAGTATCCGAATCTAGAGAATTGGCTAGAAAGCTGGATTGAAAGTACTCTTTTTAATTTAACAATGAACAAATATGAACAATGGAAACCCAAAGACAAACCTTTAATTATTGATTTCACATAAATGGAAAATTATCATCAGACTGCAGTATTATTTAATTTTGACAACTCTTATTCCCGCCTTCCAAAACAGTTTTATAAAAAAGTTTCACCTTCTAAAGTTCCTGAACCAAAACTGATTAAACTCAATGAAGAGCTAGTTGAAGAATTAGGGCTGGACAAAAACAATTTAAGTTCCCAGGATGGGGTTGATTCCCTTTCAGGGAATCGAGTCCCTTATGGTGCAGAACCGCTTGCAATGGCCTATGCAGGGCATCAATTTGGCTCTTGGGTTCCTGAATTAGGAGATGGTCGCGCACTATTATTAGGAGAAATTATTTCACCAAGTGGCATTCGCCATGATATCCAACTTAAGGGTTCTGGCCCTACTCCATTTTCTAGAATGGGCGATGGTAAAGCACCACTGGGTCCAATCCTCCGTGAATACATTATAAGTGAGAGTATGCATTCACTTGGCATCCCTACTACTAGAACCCTTTCCGCGATAGTTACGGGAGAAACCATTATTCGGGAACTACCCATGCCCGGTGCCATACTAACAAGAGTTTCCAAAAGCCATGTAAGAATAGGTACTTTTGAGTATTTTTTTGCACGAAACGATACTGGCAACCTTCGTTCCCTCGCTGATTATATCATAAACAGACATTATCCAAAAGCTTTGGAATCAAGTAATCCTTACAAGCAGTTACTCTTTCTGGTGACTATGAAACAAGCAGAACTAGTCGCAAAATGGATGCTTTTTGGATTTATACATGGAGTAATGAATACTGATAATATGCAGATTGCAGGAGAAACTATTGACTATGGCCCTTGTGCTTTTCTGGATGCCTATGATCCTAAAAAAGTATTTAGTTCAATAGATCATACTGGCAGATATTCATTTGAGAACCAGCCTATCATTGCTCATTGGAATCTTACATGCTTCGCACAATCTATCATCTCTCTATTAGGGAGATCTAAGGATTCAGCTCAGAAACAAGCTAAAGAAATAATTGATATGTTTCCTACCATCTACCAGGAAAAATTGAATTCGGGAATACTTCAAAAACTAGGTTTATCGATTGAAATTCATGATGATATTAAGCTTGCAAAAGACCTATTACATATCATGGCCGATGGGAAAGCAGATTTTACTCTCACCTTTCGTCGACTATGTGCAGTATCAAATACAAGTTCTGAATTGGATGGACCAGTCCGATTACTTTTTGATATCCCAAAGTTATTTGACAAATGGGCTAAAGGCTGGCGTAAACGATTATTATTAGAAAACATCAGCGAACAGGAACGAAAAAGCAAAATGGAAGCCATCAATCCTGAATTTATCCCACGAAATCATATAGTAAATGAAGCAATTCAGAATGCACTAGATCAAGACTTTAATTTATTTGAACTTATTTTAAAGCTATGTAAACAACCTTTTGAATCGCGGCCAGAATATAGAAAATTTATGGATCCACCTCTTCCCCATCAGGAAATACACCAAACATTTTGTGGGACATAAAACAGTCTACAGTTTCTTGGTCGATAAAATAAAAGGATACAACATCAAGCCCCACATTCGTGGGGTTTTTTATTTGTGGACACAACATATTGAAGAGCAATTTTTGTAGACTTCTCTAATTTTTATTATTTAATATAAGAAGATGAAAATATTTTATGTCGCATCAATGGTAATTATCTTCTTTTCCTGTACAAGTAAGAATACCAACAGAAATAAAAGTAATGAGAAATCGAACGAGTTTAGGATAATCATTCCAGAAATTCAAACAATTATTGAATCAGGAGATGTCAAAGGTTCAATTGTAATCTATGACTTTGAAAACAATAAGTACTATTCAAATGATTTTCAATGGGCAGAAAAAGGAAACCTACCTGCTTCTACATTTAAGATTCCTAACTCAATCATAGCATTAGAAACAGGAGTAGTTGAAAATGATAGTACCCTTTTCGAATGGTATGGAGAAAAGAGAAGATTAAAAGAATGGGAACAAGATTTAGTATTCAAAGAAGCTTTTCATCGCTCGTGTGTACCTTGTTATCAAGAATTAGCAAGAAAAATTGGTGAAAAAAATATGTCTAAATATCTGAATGAAATTGAATATGGAAATATGAAAGTTGATTCAATAAATATTGATTCATTTTGGCTTAAAGGAGAATCCCGAATTAATCAATTTCAACAAATAGACTTTTTAAAGAGATTTTATTATTCTGAACTACCAATTTCTAAACGTACAGAGATGATAATGAAAAGAATGATGATAATAGAACAGAATGGTAGGTTCAAACTTTCTGGCAAAACAGGGTGGTCAATCAGAAACGGAAATAACAATGGTTGGTTTGTTGGCTATATCGAAACCCAAAACAAAACATATTTTTTTGCTTCAAACGTTGAGCCTAAGAAACAATTTGATATGGATATGTTTCCAATGATTAGAAAAGATGTGACTTTAAAAGTATTCGAACAAATGAAATTGATTAAATAAAGGTTTTAACACAGCATATGAAATTATAGCCACCATTAAGGAGGACATCAAGCCCCACATTAGTGGGGTTTTTTGTTTGTGGGAGGATGGGTAGATTTAATCTATGA
>CAYTYA010000104.1:0-5095 GCA_964442015.1 uncultured bacterium | reverse complement strand
CTAAAAGAGATAACAAAGGGTCAGAAAAACAGAGATTAACTTATTCTTTAAGCTAACTCAACTCTTGAACTAGTCAACCCTTCTCTTCCTTTTTGTTCATATTTCATTTTTATTTCTACTACGGTTGCTCCTGCACTTTTTACTTGCATCCTCAATTTAAACTGTATTTCATTGTATGATGAAAGGTCACCTACGATAAATGAATTATCTGAAAATGAATAGAATATATCAGGTTCAATTCCTGTCAGATTTAATATGTTACTGTTAAACTCAGGACTAATTTTACAGGCGCTTATTGTTTCAGAAGAATAATTACTGATATGAATGTTTAAATCAAGATTTGTTCCAAATTTCTCATGAGTTGTTGTAATTACAATTTCTTTTTCGGTGAAGTAATTATCAACCATCTCCCTGGTAGATGTGATTGTTTCATTGATAATTGGATCAAGGTAAGGTTTTACCTGTTTTATGCTAGCACTATCTCCATCCCAGTTTGCAAGGTTTGGATTAATTGTTTCTACAGCTCTGACAGCATTAATCATTTTCCCTTTAAACATATTATCTATTTCTCCATAAATTACAGCTGCAAGATAAGAATGTTCGCCTCTCTGGAGTATAATTTTATTATTTCCATAATCTATAGAACCTAGATCTCCTTCTGTTTGAAAAGAGTCTTGTACAAAATCATTAATTGCAGTCAACATCCCACTCATAATATCAGTGTCTGTTTTAACTTCAACAGCGCTGACATTTCTAAGAAGTCGTCCATCTTTGTAAATTAGATATAATTCCTCTACCTTGTATTTGGCCACAGGTTTAGATTCTATTACAGATACATTTTCATCCAATTCCTCATTATTTCTACCTCTATAAAGTAAAACTCCACCAAACAGCAAAAATAACAAGCTTACACCAATCGTTGCAGGTAATATTTCTTTCATACCATACTGATTCGAACTTTCATCTGTAGACCTATATAATTTAACAACATCTTCCATTATAACAGATTCATTATTTGAAGCACTTTCGTGACCAAATTCATCCTCTATAGTGACCCTATAAAAATATTCTCTATCTGGGCTGGGATTTTTATGGTGCCATTCATAATATCCTTGATTACAAGGTGTGCCGGTTTGCACACTAAGGATTTCTTGTGTAAACCATCCTGCATCTGTTTCGGGCAATTTATCTGCAACCATTTGTACTTTACAAATTGTTGAATCTTCAGGAATGATAAATCCTAAAATTAATTCTGTAGAATTAGTATGTGATATAGAAACATCTGTTGCCTTCAAAGGGTTTTCAGTATATACTTCAAAAATCAGATGGACACCTGAATATTCTACTTTTATATTTTGAATATCATTTATATCTTCTGTAGGAATAAAGCCCCCATTAGAAGTACCACCAAATCTTATAGTTTTATTTGTTATATCCAAGTAATATTCATCAACTAACAACTTTTTACTATTAAACCCACGCACTAATTCTTTTTCATAAGTTCCATCAAGATCATTATCTATAGTCACATGAAAAGTATGAATTTCATTTGTAACTGGCGTGTATTTTAGTTCAAAACTTTGATCATATTGTCCGTTTGAACTAAAGTACTCTAATGTATTCAGTGGATTTTCTATATTCCCTGCAAGGTCCCTACTTTTAGCATATATGAAATATCGAGTAGTATCTTGTAAATCCTGTAATTGAAGCAAATTATTAGTCACTTCATGAGGCAATAGATACCAAGTTAATAAATTATTTCCTTCTTCAATACTTTGGATTGCAATGTAAAGTTCATAATCAAGATTTAGATCACTTGTTTCAACAGAAATATCTAAACTATTGTATCCCCACCTGGAGGGCACATCTGAAAATGCTATAGTATCTACTTTAGATGCATAGTTCATAATGACATCAAATTCTTCTTTACTCTCAATATTTCCTGCATAGTCTATCCCAATTATTGTAAAGCCATAATGACCTATATTATCAAATTCATAAACATATCGATTCTCTCCATATATGTTAATAGAATCTACTTCTAGCCAAGTAACGGAATTTGGGTCGCCATTAATGTTAGTAAAATTTGAGTATTCAACCAAGAGATTGTTATACGCAATATCCTGCGCATTATTATACCATGATAATTCAATATTTGTGTTACCTATGTAGTAATAATCTTCCTCGAAGTTTAAAATTTCTGTTTCCGGGATAGAAGTATCTATTTTGACTTGGTATTCATAATTGTTTTTAACTTCCGTGTTACCAAAGATATCTCTAGCTAATGATCTAAAACGATATTCCTTTCCATCTTCTCCTTGGAAAGTTACAATTGATTCATTAAATATACCATATACTTCCCATTCAGCAAATTCTTCATTAACGATGTACTCAATAACAAATTCCTTGAAATCATTATTTTCTTTCAAAAGTATTATTTCTAAGTCAACTAAATCGGTTTTTACCAATCCCACTCCAGGTATTATTTCAGATTCTGGTGACGTTGTATCTATTATTGCAAGGTATGTGTGGTTGTAAGAAAGATATATATATTTTTCCACTAAAATATTGTTATTGTAATAACTTATTTTAAGAGGATTATAATTGATTTCATTTTCATCAGCAACCTTGCTAATCACATCGATTATAAAATAATCAGAAAAACCATAGTTGTTTGTCCGTGACTCTATCACCTTATCACCAAGAGAATTTTCAATTTCAAAATTATGTTCTCTTGAACCTGTACCTTGCTCATCTGCTATATTAATTCGCAAGTTATAACGAACTAAGTAATCCATTTCTCTACAATCAAGTTCATTATTTTGCAAAGTAAAATCACTATCAACTATATCTAAACAGAAGTCACCTTCTGAGAAAAAATTATTCTCTAATAAAATACTACTATTAAACAAATATATTGCTTTTTCAAAGTCATAGAACTCATTATTCCAAATATCTATATTTGATTTATAAGAACTTACAGTTTTAGTACTATTTGTCATGAGATTATTGGATATTACACCTTCGCTATTATTAGCAATTATAGCAATTTCCGAAAAATCCACAATATTGCTATCCAAATTAAACACTGCAAGAACCGCAGTTATCCCTTCTTTAAAATTAGTAATATTATTACCACTAACGTCTATCTCTCCCTCTTGTGAAAAGATTCCTGTATTTGCAACTTTTTGCAAATAAAGGAGATTGCAACGATCATGTACACAAAGTCCAGTTACGTTATTGTTGATGATTCTACTATATGTTCTATTACTCAGAATTCCATAGTTATTTACATGTAATGTATTTTCCTCAATAATTATAGGGAATGTACTATCTTCAAAGCCCCCTACTTCAATACCCACAGCTGATTTCAAAGTATTATTTTTAATTATAGTTTTTGGAATATAGTATGCATAAATACCTGATAATTGTGAATCTTGACTTATATTGGTTTGTATTGTATTATTTGCTATATATCCTTCTTCTACATCTCTGAACATTATGCCTGCACCTTCTGTTGAATGAACAAAATTATTGGTTACATGTATATTGTCAATTGTAAAAGCAGAACCCCATTCTGTATATGCAGAGATTCCGTTATACAGTATATTATTCAGGATATTATTAGATACAATTCCATTGGCTATATCCCCATAGCCATCATCAAATATCCATATACCCATAGTTGCATTATCAATGTAATTATTTTCAATTGTAAAATTTTGATAAACACTCCAAATAGTTATAGCTTTACCTTCTGTATTTGTAATATTATTTGAAATTATATGATTATCTTTTCCAGGAAAACCCATGTAGTGCCAATCCAGAGCTATAGCATATACTGTATTGTTAATGGTATTATTATAAAATAAATTACCAGAGGGGGCTATATTTCCTCCATCTGGCCAATTCCATAATCCAATACCATGGAAACCATTATCGAAATTATTATTTTGAACAGTATTGTTATTTTGGTATGATAAAAACCTTATAGCTGAATTAAAATCATAAAAAGTGTTATTTTCAATAATATGTTCACCTCCATAATAATCATCTGGGTATGACCAAAAAAAGAAAACTATGCATGTTTGATACCATGGTTCTTCATCACGATTTTCTCCCGAACATTGGTTGAAAGAATTATTGTTATAATTATTACGATATCCACTCCTGTCAATTATAGTGTGCCATCCTATCCCTGCTTTCATAAATACGTTATTTGCAATATTATTATCGTCAGAAGATGCCAAATACATTGCATGAAAATCAGTTATGTTTTTGAATAAATTATTCGTAATCGTATTATTTGTACTGCCACTTGATAAGGAGAAAGTGGCATCACCTCCCACACCTTTGTAATAATAATCTAGAAATTTATTCCCATCAATCACATTAAAACTTCCAGAAATCCAAATTCCTCCTGAACCATTTATTAGATTATTATCATTCAGTATACCATTATCACCATGAAGTAAGACATCTATATTGAATATGTAACTATTTTGAATTGTATTGTTCACAAAAACAAAATCATCTAAAGCCACATTGATTCCACCTATAAAATTGAAGGTAGAGTTTGATATGTATGAACCCTCACCTGTAAACCTAAGCGCTTTAATGTATTCAAAATCTGAATTTTCAACGATTACTTTGGTATTACTGATTCCACCACCTGAACCATAACCATCAGTCTTCAGTCTACCTACTTGTACAGTGTAATTTAATTTTTCTGTAAAATTCCCTTTGCCTGTTACATCAGAACTAATCATAGAGCGATCATTGGTTGTTGTTGGATCAAGGTCATAATCTCTGACTATCAAAATAGAATCTTTGTTCAGATCTAAGCAATTAGCTGTTTTTTCGCTATTCTCCTGTAAGGAGTTAAGAGTTAAGTCAGAATTAATAATTCTAAGTGTACTATACAATGAAATATTATCACCATTCGTATCCTGAGTATGATAAACTGTAGAATTTATCCACCGAGTTTCTCCACGAATTTCCATAAAGCCTTGTGAGGTCAAAGAAACATTCTCAAGTTTCAAGGTTTTACCAAAGTTGACAACGATATCTTTGACAGACACTACTTCATCCCACA
>CAYTYA010000103.1:0-5098 GCA_964442015.1 uncultured bacterium | reverse complement strand
AATGTGATAATGACAAGTATATAAATATTATTCCAATAGAAATAACAATTGAAACCATCCCTTGATTGAATCGATAGAATCCACTATTAATTAATTCATGTGGAGAAATCCATAAAAGCAGAGGGTATATTGCTCCGAACCCTAAAAAGGTAATTGCTAAAATATCAGCAAGAAAAGAAAACATAGATTATTAAAATCAATTTATTAATTGAGAATTTATTTTATCTGCTATATCTCTAAATAACTTTGAAACTGCATTGTTTGGTTCAGATAAAATAATAGGCTCCCCTCTATCAGTGGCATGCATCATTTCAATTGATATTGGAATTTGTCCAAGCAATGGAACATCCAATCTTTTACTTTCTTTTAAACCACCGCCAGATTTAAATAAATTGATTGGTATAGAAAAACTTCCATCATCATTTATATTGATATTATCATTAAACCCATTAATATCTAAAGAATATTTGTCTGTATTAATTAGATCTAAACCTATTACTTTTCCATTTATCTGTAAACTAGACATATTTTCAATTACACCAATAATTGGTGTATGAACTTTTCTAAACATATCTGCGCCTTTTTGTACATCTGCTAAAGCAATATCTTGAGGGGTTGTAATAATTACTGCTCCTGACATTCGTAGTTTTTGGGTTAATGTTAACTGTATATCGCCAGTCCCAGGAGGCAGATCAAGAACTAAGTAGTCTAATTCTCCCCAATGGACATCATTAAAAAATTGCTCTGTCATTCGACTAACTAATGGACCTCTCCAAATAACGGGGGAGTCATTTCCACTAATAAATCCAAAACTCATCACTTTTAATCCATAATGTTCAATAGGGATAATTTTTCGGTCTTCCGTCATGCTTGGATTTTTATTTATTCCTAATATTATAGGTAATGATGGTCCATAAATATCTAAATCAAGTAGTCCAACAGAATAATTATTTTCACGGAGAGCTAATGCAATATTTGCAGCAATAGTAGATTTTCCTACGCCCCCTTTGCCAGAAGCAATAGCAATAACATTTTTAATATTTTTTAAATTAAACTGACTCTGTTGAGCAGCAGGATTGGTTTGGTTAGATTTTGGCTTATTCGGAGATTCATCAATAATTTCAATATCTATTTTCTTAAAGTGCTGTGATAATATTTGATTTATACTTTTAACAACTTCATTTTTCTTATCTTCATTTTTTGTTTTTAAAGCTAACTCAATTTTAATCGTATCATTATCAACTGTTATTTCTTTGATTATACCAAATGAAACAATATCTCTAGTGAAACCAGGATATTTTACTGATTTTAATAGTTCAAGTATTTGTGAATTATCCATTATTTATACAAAAAAAAACGGCTGTTGTTAATAACAGCCGTTATAAAAATAATATTAATGCAACGTTTACCCAGGAAAATCTCTTCCAAACCAATCATAATTGATTTTAGTAAACTTGTTCCATTCATCCGGCACTTCACTTTCTTCAAAGATAGCCTCAACTGGGCATTCTGGTTCGCAAGCACCACAATCAATACATTCCTCCGGATCAATGTAAAGTTGTTTCCCATCAGGATCAAATCCATCTGCTTTTGCCTCCGCTCCCGCACCTGATTTATCATCTGGTCCATGTATACAATCCACTGGACAGACCTCAACACATGCGGTATCACAAGTGCCAACACAGGGTTCAGCAATTATGTATGTCATAATAGTCTCCTAATTAACTTTATGATTAATTTTATTTAGTTCCAAAGACTAGAATTTATAAGAAAATCTTTTAATCGAAAATGCTTTTGGATGATTGCTTAATTATTGTCAAATATTATCAATCTTTATAATTTCAAGGACACAGAGATATTTAATATGGCAAAAAACTACAATTATGATCATTATAAGACAGTTCCTGAACCTGCAGATAAAGTCAACTTTAAAAAGAAAAAACCTAAGTTGGTTGCTGTAGTTGATGAAGATAACTGTACAGGGTGCCAAGTCTGCGTCCCCTTCTGCCCCGTGGATTGCATTGAACCTGTTGCAAATGAAAAATATGGTATCCCTATTCCTCCTGTTCAAGTAAGATATGATGAATGTATAGGTTGTCAGATTTGTGCAAAAGTATGTACAAAGCTTACTTGGGATGCAATAAGAATGATAAAAACAGAAGAATTTGAAAAAGATTATAATTATTCAGTTTCTGAATAATTATATAATGATTTAGTTCTATTTAGAAAATATATCTTTAATTGCATCTATTAATGCATTTGAGTCATTTTCATCATTATATGCATTGAAAGAAAAACGTAACATATTATTATTTTCCCATTCAAATATGGGAATTTCAATTTTGTAATTACTCAATAATGTATTTTTTATCTTAGATGAATCTTTAACAGGTATTTGAATACTTGCCATTTGTGCTAGCCAATTATCATCAACTGGGCACAATAAATCAGTTTTTAGTATCTCTTGTAAAGATATTAAAGTTCGTTTTGTTAAATACCGACACTTCTCCTTAACAATATCCCAATTATTATTTTTTTGAAAGTTTATCGCAGAAGATACTGATAAAAAAGGACTGAAGTCACGTGTCCCTTGATATTGATTCTCAAATATAAATGGACTTGGAGAAGAATCAACTTCATTTCCCCAACTAACAATTAAAGGATCAATAAAATCCTGAATTTCCTTTTTAACATACATGAATGAGGAACCTTTAGGTGCGCTAAGCCATTTATGACATGCACCTATATAGATATCTGGGTTAAAATTGGAAATATGTAAATCAATATGTCCTGGTACATGAGCTCCATCTATAATTGTCATTATACCTTCATTTCTAGCACGTTGGCAAATTTCTTCAATAGGAAAAATAATAGCTGTTGGACTAGTTATATGGCTTATAAATATAATCTTAGTGTTTTTGGTAACTCCTTTCCAAAAGTCATCTACAAAATTACTTTTTGTCGTAAACGGAACATTTAGATTGTTTTCAATTAAATTATATTTCTTATCTTTTGAAAACCAACTCCATGCTCTTATCATGGCTCCATATTCATGATTTGAAGTTAAAACTTCATGATTTTTATCAAACTTGAGACTGCGGATTATCGAATTGATTGCAGTTGTAGGATTCTGAATAAATATTATATCATCAGCATCACAGGAAATAAAGGTTGATAAATCTTTACGCGATTTATTCAAATAATTATAAATATCATTTGAAAAATATTGTACAGGCTGATTTTCAATTAATGATTGCCATTGTTGATACTTATTAAATACAGGTTTTGGACAAGCTCCAAAGGATCCATGATTTAAAAAAATAATATTATTGTTTAAGAGATACTGATCTTTCATTTATTTAAAAAAAGAAAATAATATGGATATCAATCCAAGAATATTCAAAATAAAATAATTAACTATAACAGCTGCACCAGCATAATCCTTTGCAATACGTTGACCAAAAAAAAGAAGAATAAAATTTATTGCAGATAGAAAAAACCCTATAATTAATAAATCAAAATTAGAAAATAGAATATTAATAAAAGCACCTGATAATAATAACAAGCCCGAAAGTAATTCCATAATTGTTATTATTAATAATACTAAAGGAACAAAATTTCTTAATATTGTATCTGAAAAATGATCAGATAACCACTTTAGATTACCTCTGCGATCAATAAGTTTATCTATTGAAGATTGTATTAAAGCAATAGAAATAAAAACTCCAATTAATGATTGAATTAGATTAATTAATAAATTTTCATACGAAAATATTTCATTCATGTTTTTATAATTATCCTCCAGATATTAGTTTTTGTAATTCATTTTTTACAAAATTGCTTAATTCTTGTATTGAGTAATCATCGTATTGTGTTGATTGTATTGGATCACCATAATGTATTGTTATAACACCTGGTTTTAATTTCCAATCTGTTTTCTTTTTTGCCTCCCATGCACCAATTATAGCAACTGGAATAATAGTTGCTTTTGTATTAATGGCTAAATGAAATGGTCCTTTTTTAAATGTTCCTAATTCTCCTGAAACTGTACGGGTTCCTTCTGGTGCAATTAATAGCGAAGTCCCAGATAAAACAACTTTCTCAGCTTCATCAAGACTATGGATAGCATCTTTTAATTTTTCTCTTTTTATAGGAATCGCTTTATACCTACGTAAAGCTGCGCCATAAACTGGATATGAATATTGATCTTCTGCTGCAACACCCGTAAGATAATGACTTGTTGAACCTGCTATCATAAAATGGTCAAACATAGATTGATGATTTAACATATAAATATATGGCTGCTTATCCCTTGGAGGGACTGTTCCTTTTATTTTTAAGAATTGCCCGGCAGATAACAAACACGCTCTGCAAAAGATTTTCATATATCGATGAGCTACATTAAGTGAAACAAAAGTAGTAACAATAAAATAACCTAATACACCGAAAACAAATGTTACAAAAAACAAAGGCCATAGAATAATTGATATTATTGTCTTAATTGTTCCAACCATTGTTATTTAGCGTTTTAAATAATTTGTGATTTGATTTAGAAAAAGCATAATTATTTATATCATTAGGTTTTATCCAACAAATATTATTGATTTTATTATTGTTCATTTTATTAAAATTGCAATGATATAAAGAAAGATTCATATCAAAATGAGAGTATGAATGTTTTATTGTACAAATTTTATTTTGCACTTCAATTGTGAAATTTAAAGTTTTTCTGATATAGTTAAATAAATGTATATCATAAGGAATTTGTAAATCAATTTGCGTATTAGGCAACTCCCATAGACCACCTAACATTGAATTAAATGATCGCTTCTTAATTAAGAATTTGTTTTTGTGCCAAATAATAGCAGCAATAAAATGTTTCATCGTTTTTATACCTTTTTTTCGCTTTATTGGATATCCAATGGGTAATAAAGTATCTTTTGCTCTACAAAATGATGAAATAGGACATTTGTGACATTCCGCTTTAAGTGCTGTGCAAATTGATGAACCTAAATCCATTAAAGCTTGATTCACATCCCCAGGTCTTTCATTGTCAATGTAATTATTAAGCATATTAAAAATTCTTTTTTTATTATAT
>CAYTYA010000102.1:0-5150 GCA_964442015.1 uncultured bacterium | reverse complement strand
TACATGGAGCACACCATGTAGCCCAAAACTCTACTAATATTGGTCCATCTTCAAGTAATGTAGATAATCGGGTTTTTTTACCATCAATAAGCTTGAATGTTAAATCTGGTAGCATCATATCACGTTTTTTATCAGCGAATAAAAAAGATGTAATTAATAATGGTACAATAAAGTATAGTATATTTTTCATTATATAAGAATTAATTCAATATAACAGGTTAATATTTTACTATTTCTACGGTTTAATGGAGAGAAATACTCATTTAATAAATTGAACCAAATTATAAATTTCAATATTGGTTACAAAAAAGGGAAAATAACTGCTCCTAGCTCAGCTTCAGGTATAAATTTTAAACTTACTCTACCAATTCGATCCACCTCTTCTATTGACATTTTCAATTTATAATTAGCTTTAATATCCACATCCTCAAGCGCTACCTGAAGCGACCAACCACCCATAGTAAAATCAACTAATGGAGAAAATTGATGTATTGGTATAAAATGAATTTTATTTGATGTAAGACTATACCATCTGGATTCTGGCGTATCTAATATTATCGCCATTACTACACCATCTTTATCATAAAACCGTATTAAAGGTACGGCTCGATAATTTCCAATTGATACATTTCTTTGAAATTCAGAATCAAAATTAAAGTTTTCTCTATCAAAATGTACAATAGTTAAGGAACCATCTTGTTTTAGTCCAGAATACGGTAAAGATGTTAACATGTCATTCATAATGTCACCTTTTATACCATAATCAACTCGCAGATTAACTGTTATCATATTTTCATCTTTTTCCTTATCATATTCGTAAGTAGGCTTACTTAAATAAACTTCATAAGGCTTATCCATTAGATTATCTAACACTTGATTAAGTAATACCGTATTATTCGTATTCTCCGGTAAAGGTTCATTAAAAGGACGATTATCAATATCTACAACCCATTCATCATCGGAGATCGGATTTTTAACTGCACTTGTTACTGGTTCACCTCTTGCACCAATGACGAAATCCATTGATTTTTCTAATTCTGCTATTGCGTCATCAATAGATGATGTAATTACAGCCCCTCTTTCTCCAAACGTTTTTGGAATAACTGAAGCTTGTGGCTTTGTAAAATCCGGGTATATTTTTTTTGTAGTTGTTTTAATTGGCAAATAAGGAATACATACAGTTTTTACTATTTCAGATAATTGATTATTTAATTGAGGAACATTATTATAGCTACCAACAATCTCTCTCTTATCTAATTCATCCCAATTAGCAATATCTATAAATTGCATATCTATAGTAATTTCATCCATTTTACGGGAAAACTTACCTAATGCAAGAATATTTCTTGAATCTCTAGGTTGCTTTAATAATAAAGACCTATTATTCATTATATTTTCTAGATCATCGCGATTTCGAAGAAACAATCCGTCTGTTGTTGTCAATTCTTTCGTTAACATATCTGTAAAACCAGCACCTAACCAAGCAATTACTTTTTCATCATTAATATTTTCAAATGGAAGTAAATACAAATATAATTTAGGTGATGCAGAAAGAACGTTTAACGTTACGACCATTATACATAGGTTGCAGAATAATCTTTTCATTGTGTCCATGGTATATAAATTAATTGCATTGAATTAGTATATCCAGATCAAAATTATAAAATTACTTCCCTTTTGTAAATTTAGACCAAGAGTCTCTTAGAGTAACAGTTCTGTTAAAAACTGGTTTTTCTTCTGATGTGCTAAGATCTGGACAAAAATAACCTAATCTTTCAAACTGTACTGTTTCACCAGGACCAAATTCTAACAAAGACTTTTCTAGCTTACATTTTGATAATACTTCAAGAGAATTTGGATTCATAACTGTCAAAAAGTCTTTAGCAGAATCTGGATTTGGGTCTGAAAAAAGCCTGTCATAAGAATTTACTGTAGCATTTATTGAGTCCTGAGCATTTACCCAGTGTAAAGTAGCTTTCACTTTACGTCCATCAAGTGCATTACCACCTTTAGTTTCCTTATCATATGTGCAACGTAATTCTAATGGGTTTCCTAATTCATCCTTAATTACTTCATTGCATGTAATAAAATAAGCATATCTTAATCGTACCTCTCTACCTGGAGCTAATCGAAAAAATTTTTTAGGGGGGTCCTCCATAAAATCATTTTGTTCTATATATAATTCACCACTAAATGATATATCTCTAATCCCAGCACTAGAATCCTCTGGATTATTTACAGCCTCGAGCATTTCCGATCTATTTTTTGGATAATTTGTAATTACAATTTTTATAGGATTTAAAACTGCCATTCTTCTTTCACATATTTTGTTAAGATTTTGTCTTAAATGATACTCAAGCTTTGCTAGCTCCATAATATTATCTCTTTTCGCCACTCCAACTTCATTCATAAAATCTCTTATTGCTCGGGCAGTGTACCCTCTTCTACGCATACCGGATATTGTTGGCATTCGAGGGTCATCCCATCCAGAAACATGATTTTCATCAACTAACATTTTCAATTTTCTTTTTGACATCACAGTATAGTCTAAATTTAATCGAGCAAATTCTATTTGTTGAGGATGATAGATATCAAGTTTATCTAAATACCAATCATATAAAGGTCTATGATCCTCAAACTCAATAGAGCATAGAGAATGCGTAATACTCTCAATTGAATCTTCTAATCCATGAGCCCAATCATATGTAGGATATACGCACCAAGTATCTTTGGTGCGATGATGATGTGCATGAATTATTCGATACATAACTGGGTCACGCATATTTAAATTAGGATGAGACATATCTATTTTAGCTCTCAATGTCCTTTCACCATCTTTAAACTCACCAGAAGTCATTCGTGAAAAGAGATTAAGATTTTCTTCAACACTTCGTTCTCTATATGGGCTGTTTTTACCTTCTTCTATTAAGCTACCTTTTGATTGTCTAATTTCTTCACTTGAAAGATCACAAACATAAGCATCTCCTTGTTCAATCAATTGAGATGCATATTTGTGCATATCTTCAAAATAGTCTGATGCAAAACACAAACGGTCATCCCAACTATATCCAAGCCATGAAACATCATCTTGAATAGCATTCACATATTCAATTTCTTCTGATACAGGGTTAGTATCATCAAATCGTAGATTACACTGACCTCCAAATTCATTAGCAATATTAAAATTCAAACAAATTGCTTTAGCATGTCCAATATGCAAATAACCATTGGGCTCAGGAGGAAATCTTGTATGAACTCTTTTATCAAACTTCTCTGATAAATTATCTTCATCAATAATACGCTGGATAAAATTTCGTTGTTTCTCAGTCATCTTTTAAAGGAAAAATTTCTAAAGCTTTTTTCAATCTACGAAGAGTAGTCATTTTTCCTAACAACTCTATTAATTCAAATAGACCAGGTCCATGAGATTGTCCAGAAAGCGCTAAACGAACTGGATGTATTAATTTAGCAGCAGAAACAGCCATTTCTTGAGCAGTATCACGTAAAGATATATCTAAATCTTTTTGAGACCAACTTGAAAGCGTCTCTAGCTGGGTTATAAAATTATTAATTAATTTGTTTACAGATTTATCTTTCCAACGCTTAGCTATAGCTTTATGATCATACTCTTTGGGATCAGTAAAAAAATAAGAACATGTTTCTTTTAACTCATTTAATGTCTTAGCCCTTATTTTCATTAATCGTAATACGCTAAAAATATAGGTGTCTTTAGAATGTTTTTGCCAATTAGGATCATCTTCTCGAATTTCATTTAGTAAGGTTATTTCCGGTTTACGAATCATATGTTGACCAGCCACCCAATGAAGTTTTTTTTCATCATAAACAGCACCTTTTTTTTGTACTTTGTTAATATCAAATTTTGATATTAAATCTTCTAGTGAAAATAACTCATCTTCAGTACCAGAATTCCATCCTAACATTGCAATATAATTCAGTAGAGCATCAACTGAATATCCTTGATCTTTAAAATCTTCGACACCAGCAGCAGCATGTCGTTTACTTAATCGTTTTTTATCAGTACCTAGTATCATAGGCAAATGAGCAAACTCAGGAATAGGAAAATTAAGCGCACAATATATCAAAATTTGTTTTGGCGTATTTGATATATGATCTTCACCTCTAATAACACAGTTAATACCCATATTTTTATCATCAACAACAACTGTAAAATTATAGGTTGGAGACCCATCTGAACGAACAATAATAAAATCATCTATTTCTTGATTATAAACATTTATTTTTCCATAAACCTTATCCTCAAAAAAGGTTGATCCTTTACTAGGTACTTTTAATCTTATTGTGAAAGACTGTCCCGAGTTTAATAAACCTTTTTGATCATCTAATGATAAATTTCTATATGTTTTAGGGACACGAAAATCCACACCATCTTTTTTAGATTTCTCACGTTCAAATTCTAATTCTTCTTTTGTAAGAAAGCATCTATAAGCAAGGCCATTATCAAGTAGCTCTTGAGCTACTTCTTTATATAATGAATTTCGTTCTGATTGGAAAATTATTGGTTCTGACCAATTCAACCCAAGCCATCGAAGAGAACTAAGTATTTGTTCTGTAAATTCTTTTTTTGATCTTTCTATATCAGTATCTTCAATACGTAGAAAAAATTTTCCCCCATAATGGCTTGCATATAACCAATTAAAAAGTGCAGTCCGTGCTCCTCCTAAATGAAGTTTTCCAGTTGGACTTGGAGCAAAACGTACACAGGGTAATTTGTTCATTTGATTAATTTATTAACATTAATATCGCGGAGGGGGAGGGATTTGAACCCCCGGACCTTCGCAGGTCAACGGTTTTCAAGACCGCCGCATTAAGCCGCTCTGCCACCCCTCCAAAATTTAAGATCCGCGGAGAGAGTGGGATTCGAACCCACGGTACGCATAACGCACACACGCTTTCCAAGCGTGCTCCTTAAGCCACTCGGACATCTCTCCAACTATTCTTGGTTAAAGATTTAATATAAAACAATAAATAAATTAAGATTTGTTAGAATTTGCATCAGGCTCTTTATCTTTTTTACTATCAGCTTCTTCTTCCGCTGGCGCTTCTTCTTCCTCTGGTGCTTCTTCTTCCTCTGGTGCTTCTTCTTCCGCTGGTGCTTCTTCTTCTGCTGG
>CAYTYA010000101.1:0-5193 GCA_964442015.1 uncultured bacterium | reverse complement strand
TTACCTTTGGCAGTTCCAATAAGAAGTTTTGCCCAACCTTTTTTATTAAAATAAGCTTCTAATGGAACAGCCGTGAGTCCTTTTTGCGAAGTACTTTGTTTTAGCTTCAAAATTTCCTTCTTTTTGAGCAATAATTTTCGATCTGATTTAGGGTCATGTCCCTTATATCCCGTATTAGAATAAGAACTGATATGAGAGCCTATCAATACTACCTCAGTTCCTCGAACTAATATATACGCTTCACCTAAGTTCATTTTTCCCTCACGCATACTTTTTACTTCACTTCCAGATAAGACTAACCCTGCTTCATAGCGATCTATTATATGGTAGTTATAAAATGCTTTTTTATTTTTAGCAACAAGTATCCGTTCCATAGTGATTTTCTAATTATCAAGATACGAGTTTTATCTCAGGTCAAACAAGTTTATTCCTTCTATCATACACTTTTATATAAAAAAAGCCCTTGAAATCAACAAAGGCTTTAAAAGTGATAAGACTATATAACTCACCAACTCACTTCCCAATCCTTAAACTCTGCAGCGATACAATCAATTTTGTAATCTTTTCTTCCACCATCATCTAGAGCATCTTGTATTTTATTCTTTGCAGTATTTCTTATTCCATTTAATCCATGTGTTAAACCAAGATCTCCATCACCTTTACCTGCTCTATACTTAGTTTCATTATGCCAAATATGTAAGTTCATTTGAGCCAAAACAATAATTGCTCTAATCATTTCTCCATCTAGTCCTGTATCCTCTAAATCATGGACTATATCTTTAATTTCTTTTGCATATTCTTTTTTGTGTTCTGATATGAAGACTTCCTTTAACTGCACAATAGATAACCTATCGATTAATTCACTAGTTGTTGGTAAATATTTTCTCATAATAACTCCTTTTAATTAGAATATATCTATAAATATAAACAATCCTTTATGGGGACGTAGCCCGTACGAGATTCGAACTCGTGTTACCGCCTTGAGAGGGCGGCGTCCTAACCCCTAGACGAACGGGCCGTTTGTACACCCGGAAGGACTCGAACCCTCAACCTTCTGGTCCGTAGCCAGACGCTCTATCCAATTGAGCTACGGGTGCATATTTTTGCTAGGGCGCAGGGACTTGAACCCCGACCGCCAGGACCAGAACCTGGTGTCCTACCATTAGACGACGCCCCAATGTTCTGAACTCTATTCCCAATAAGTCGCAAATTTACATCTATGATCGTGGGACTACAATGCTCCTTTTTTAAACATGGTATTTATTTTAATAAGAATGCTTTTTGCGAATATCGTCGCAATGGAGTTTCTACTTGAATTATATAAACTCCAGAAGAAAATCTTGACGCATCCCATTTAATTGAATGGTAACCAGGACGCAAAGCATGGTCTTCAAGTAAGACATCTACTAATTTTCCAGTTATATTATAAACTAGAACTCTAGTATACATTTCATAAGGAATAGAAAATGGTATCGTAACTTTAGGGTTAAATGGATTTGGATAAATACTACTAAAATTCACTTCACTAGATAATTCTAACTTTTCTAATAAAGGATCATCGTATTTAACTACAGTATTAATAGATTGACCAAAATTATTTGAAACGATAATATTTTCAGGGTCACTTAATAAATTACCATGTACAATTAGTGATGTTTCTTTTACAGGTTTCTCACCAGTAAGATCTACAGCAATTACCCTAATTTTATCATTCAATTTTCTTGTTTCGAATAACCATTCATCTGGTAAGTTATTTTTTTTAATTAATTCATGATTTTGAGTATCAATCGGAATATCTATCTGAAATCCGCTAATATAATCATCACTAACAAATTTAATTACAGATGATCCAGGTGTATCATTAATCAAAAGATTTCCAGTACTGGTATTTATACTTCTTCCATCATCATTCTGTCCAAGTATATCAAATATCAATAATAAAATATCTAACGTATTAAATACAGAATCCTGATTAAAATCTGCCGACTCAATGCTACATCCAGTATAATCATCATTATTATAATCATCATCTAAAATTCGATCAACAAGAAAAAAGACATCGTAAAGATTAATTATAGGTTCATTATTAGAAATATCACCATTTAGGTTTCCTTTTACATATACATTAAGATTATCACAAGGATCACAGGAATCCCCCATTCCATCATTATCTATATCTTCCTGCTGAGGGTTATATTCTTCCATACAATTATCCTCATCATTAAGAACTCCATCATCATCCATATCTACATTCATATCATTTGTTCGAGCCCACTCTGCCTGCAACACCTCTTTTGTAGAATAATTTTGTACAAAGGCAATGATATTAAGATCAGAAATATCCCAAAGGATATTTGTATTATTATTAGGCCAAGGGCTTGGCATATTCCAGTTAAATTCTTGAATATAATCTGTAGCACCATCAAGGGAAATACTTTGACCGCTTGAATTAGTAAGAAACTCTATAAAAACATTTTGAAAATTATCATATGCAGAAGGACTATTATAGTATACAGAATCCATAGAAGTCATAACAAATAATCGTAAATCAGAACTAGTCTGATTTGTCTCACTAGAAACATTTATAGACACTTGCAATTCGCCATCTACCATACCACCATTTAAAATAATAGTTATAGGTGTGTAGGATCCTATATTTGATAAACCACTACTTCTCCAGCTACTTGCAGAACCTCCAATTGTCGCTCCATTTCCAAAACCAGCTGGAATACTATTCACACCATAGTAACTTCTTCTAGCTGTTTGATCAGGAGTATTTGCTAAATAAAAAGGGTCTGTACTTGATGGCCAACTCATCGCATACTTAATTCTAGACCAATTTGCTATATTTTCATCCCCAACATAATTTGAATTATTTGGATCGAAATAAGCATCAAAGGCTGCATCCTGCGGCCCACAGCCTGGTCAGGTTTCATTCGTCATGATTTCAGTAAGAGCCTTTCTCTCAGCAGCATATAAACCAAGAGAGAAAATCATGACAAGGATAATATATTTATTCATAGTAGACATTATTAATTACTGTAAATTAATTATAAATAAGCTAAAAAACAGTTGAAAGCCCTACTTTGAACCCATCATCAAATGGTTCAATGATACGACAGACTCCATTTGTACACAATAACCCGCCTTTTAAAGATCCGTATAACAATGAAAACCGCATAGAAGAAGTTAAATGATATACAAACTCTATGTTTACCCAGTTTTTCTCCTGATCAATACCTAAAAATTTTTCAAGTGGATTCACAATAGAATTATTTTCTAAAAACGATTCCTTCACTGATGTTCTATCTGACGTTAAGGTTAGTGACCATTTTGGCGATTTACTTACAGTAAAACTAATAAATGTATTTTTTTCTTCTTCAAGACGCTTGCCATCTTTATCAAGAAAAATACTCATTAAACTATCGGCAATAATCTGATTATTTTTTTCTTCATACCACCAATAACCTTTCTTTAGCCACTGAAGTTCTATTTTTGATTGTATACTCCAACCATTATTGAATGAATAACTTAAGTTAAGTGGAACGGTTTTTGCATTAGAGATACTATATGTTAGAGATTGACTAGTATCTGTAACTGTATTTTGAAGCAAATCAACAATATCTTTCATATCAGCATACCCTAGTTTGATAAATAAGTTATTTTGAAAAGTTCGAAGTGTTAATTCAGTATAAAATTCTTTAAATGGCATTGCAGCGGGATTAAAGCTAGGTACAAAAGATTGTTCTTTATCTTTATTCCACATATAACTCTCATCCATTACCCAGGAATGAGTCCTATTGGATTGTGAAAATATTGATAAAAAATCTATATTATCAGAAAATGAACCTATCAATTCTGCTTTATAACCGACTTCATTATTAAAATCAGTTTGGTGTGATATGCGATTCATCAAAATATTTTCGTGAATATATACTGCAACTGGTGGATTCTGATATGGCTGACTATGACCATAATAATCAACTATATTAAAACGTGAAATAGGATCTAATTTTGCATATCTATAATTAATATATTCTAGATTTAGACTAAATAGATTAAAGTATAGGTTTAGATTTCCATATAGTCCTTTTCCGTTGACATGAGACTTCCAATTTTCTTCTTCAAACTCGTATGATCTACTCATTATATATTCAACAAAAAAATCAAAAAAAGAATTCATATAACTGTAGTTTAAGCTATGTAATTGATTTTTTATATCAATTGTATCAGAAGGAAAAGTATTAACTGGATGTTTTTCTAACCCTTGTAAGAATGAAAAACCAAGATCATGATCGCCAAATAACTTCTGAATATTTAGACCGTATAAATTATGAGATACTTGGTAGTTATGCCTCCGATTATTAAAGCCCAAAGCATTAATTGTGCTTTGACTAATATCTGCTTTACCAGCAATAAATTGTGATGAAAATGAATCGTTGTTATATATCAAAGTAAGACCACGTATACCCGTATCACGATCTATAGATTGATCATCTACAGAATTTAGAACAAGGCCTCTACCCCAAATTTCATACAAATCACCAAGCTTTAGCTGTATCGGTCCATTATCATACTCTAGACGCAATTTACGTACTCCATTAATAGATCTACCTAGCTCAGGTGGATCACTATATTCTAACTGAATCCAGTTAGTAAAAGCACCATATTGTAAATTTGTATTTACTAAAGTTTCATTATAATAAAAACCAGAAGAACTTTCACCTATTCTTGTCTCTGTATTCCCGGTAAAAGACATTTGAGCATATATAGAAGATGTTGTTATGAATAATAGAAAAAAACTTTTCATTCATTACTTTCCTTCGCATTATTTATATCAAGAAGTTTTAATATTTGAGTTTCTATCTCTTTTTCATCTCCAGGTACAAACCCTTGATGAAACCATGATATTTTTCTATCCTTATCTATGAGTAATACCGTAGGCATAACCATTGCATTCATTTTCTTGGCTACTTCTTGGTTTGGATCAAGCCCAACTAAAAATGTATATCTTTTTGCGCGTATATAACTTTTTATCTTGGACATACTTTTTGGAGAATCAGTACTAATTGCTAAGACTCTAAATCCTTTATCAGAATATTTTTTGTGAAATTCTTCAAGAAAAATCATCTCTTTTTTACATGGAGCACACCATGTAGCCCAAAACTCTACTAATATTGGTCCATCTTCAAG
>CAYTYA010000100.1:0-5313 GCA_964442015.1 uncultured bacterium | reverse complement strand
AATTCAGATATGGAAACGACAATTGCAACTATGGTACAATCTGGCAATACAAAATCGGAAATAATGGATCATTTTGTAAATCAATATGGTGAAAAAGTGCTTGCCGTTCCAGTAATGGCTGGTTTTAATTTATTGGCATGGGTTACACCTATAATTATTGGTATAATAGGTATTATTGTTTGGTATCGATATCTTAATATCACATCTATAGGAGAACCTATAAAAAATGAATATAATGATATTCCAAATATTGATCAGATTGAGCAAGAATTAAAAGAAATGGAATAGCATCCTTTCTCCTTAATTGGACTATAATCTAAAAAATACTTACATTCTATTATGATGAAATATTTACGATATCTTGCTACACCAATATTGGTTTCTATTTCTATTTATTTTGCTGCTATGGGCAAAGAGTGGATATGGATATATCTCATAGGTTTTAACATTTTTATCATTTTCGGTGATGCTTTTTTTGGTGATGATAAGTCGATTCCAGAATACAAATATCCTATTGTATTACGATTACTATTATTTATTAATCTGCCCTTGATTGCAATTCTTGTGAGTATTGCTGTGTATATGGCTGGGCATCTATCATATCCTGTATTTGAACAATTTATCATGTTTTTAACTGGTCATGATATTTCTTTGACAAGAATTGGTACAGGGCCTTGGCATTTAGTAGGATATATTTTTACTGTTGGTTTAATGGTGGGACCAGGCGCTACAATTCCTGGACATGAATTAGTTCATCATAAGAAAAATAAATTAGATTGGATTATGGGTAATCTGATGCTTTCCTTTAGTATAGATAATGCCTTTGCTGTAGAGCACGTTCATGGTCATCATAAACATGTCGGATTAGCTTCGGATCCAGCAACGGCAAAACGAGGACAAGGTCTGTATAGATTTTTTATTGAAAGTTCTATTAAAGAACATCGTGATGCATGGAAAATTGAATTAACCCGATTAAAAAAACGAGAACACTTTGTATTCAGTCTTTATAATAAAATGATTATTGGTTATTTGCAAAGTTCCATTATTGCTATGGTGGCATTTTTTCTTTCTGGATGGTATGGGGTGTTAATGTTTCTTGGCATTGCTATGTTTGCCAAATTTTTTCTGGAATCTATAAACTATGTGGAGCACTACGGGTTGGTTCGTATAAAAGGAACTCCTGTTGAATTGCATCATTCATGGAATACAAATAAACGGGTAAGTAGTATTTTATTGTATAATGTCACTCGCCATTCTCATCATCATGAACAGGGTAGCTTGGAGTTTTGGAAATTAAGTCCAAAAGATGATGCACCTGAAATGCCTTATGGATATTTATCTACACTATACTTGGTTGTATTTTTTCCATGGCTATATAGAAAAATGATGGAGCCAAAATTAGAGGATTGGATGGCAAATTATGCATCTGAAGGCGAAAGACAATTAGCAGCCTAGTATTTCTTCAATATATTGATTCATTATGAAGAAAAAATTATATAACCAAAAAGATCGTCCTCAATTGAAAGCAGAGTTAGCTGCAGAAAATTTTACGCGAATGACATGTTCGTTTTATCGGTATGTTAATATCGATAATCCAAACGCATTACGTGATGAATTATATAAAGAATGGATTGAATTAAACGTACTAGGGCGAGTGTATATTGCAGAAGAAGGCATAAACGCTCAAATAAGCATTCCTACACCAAAATTTGATACCTTTATAGAACTACTTAACAAAAGAGAATATCTTGCGGATATGCCAATAAAACATGCCATTGAAGAAGGACGATCCTTTATCAAATTAGCTATTCGGGTGAAAAAAGAAATTGTGGCGTATAATGTTCCTGAAAATGAATATAACATGAGTCAAGTAGGAACTCATCTGAATGCAAGTGAGTTTAACAAAGCGTTGGAAAACCCTGATACTGTAGTTGTAGATATGCGCAATTATTATGAGAATGAAGTTGGGCATTTTCATAATGCAATTTTACCAGATGTAGAAAGATCACAAGAGCTGCTACCAGAAGTAAAAAAACTTTTACAAAACAATGAAGATAAAGAGGTTCTTTTATACTGTACTGGGGGAATCCGTTGTGAAAAAGCTAGTTCGTATTTATTGCATCATGGATTTAAAGATGTGAAACAGTTGAAAGGAGGGATTATACAATACGCTCAAGATGTAAAAACTGAAAATATTGATTCGAAATTTATTGGCAGCAATTTTGTTTTTGATCAACGGTTAGAGGAAAGGATTACAGATGATATCATAAGTAAATGTCATCAGTGTGGGAATTCTTCTGATACTCATACGGATTGCCTAAATCAAGCATGTCATATATTATTTATTCAATGTGAAAAATGTAGAGAAAAATTTGATGGATGTTGTTCGTTGGAATGTCAAGATTTTGCTGCTTTACCTATAGAAGAACAAAGGGTGTTAAGAAAAGATCCGAAAAAAGTTATATCTAAAACACGTGACTCTGCGAGTGGAAAGCCTCGTCTTATTCAAAAGTAATCGTCCTCCCCATAAATTAATTTAGTTTTTACATTCCCCCCTTTACTCCAATTCTTTTAGTTAGTTAAGTTCTTTTGTGCAAACCTCGGCGCATTATAAAAATTCATTTATATATACTTCCACCTTTTGGATAAGCAATTGATGCAAGAAGGTCTACGTTTTGCTGCAATAGATGTTGGTAGTAATGCAATGCGTTTATTCTTTTGTCGAGTGCTTGAAAATGGAGATGGTCCAACTTTTATAAAGGAGTCCATGATTAGGATGCCTTTACGGTTAGGGCATGATGCATTTACCGAGAATATTATTAGCGATGAAACATGTAATAAATTTGTTAGTACAATGCATGGTTTTGGTTCTCTAATCCAAGCATATGACCCTATTAGCTTTAAAGCCTGCGCCACGGAAGCGATGCGTCAAGCAACCAATGGGTTAGATTTAGTAAAAAAAGTGAAAGAAGAAACAGGTATAAACCTAAACATTATTACGGGAAAAGAAGAAGCCGACATCATTATTTCTACACATATTGATCGGTATGTGCAAACGGATCAACATTGTCTTTATGTTGATGTAGGTGGTGGAAGTACAGAATTAACCCTGATAAAAAATAAAAAAACTTTATTCTCTAAATCATTTTCTATTGGTTCTGTTCGATTATTAGAAGAACAAGTAACAGCGGACGATTGGAGTATGATGAAGGAATGGATAGTTGATAAAACATCAACTATAACAAATATTCAATCCATTGGTAGTGGGGGAAATATTAACAAAATCCTTACCTTATTGGAAAAGTCAAAAGGAAAAAGTGTTTCTATCAAAGAAATAAAAAGTATAATTAAAAAAATAAAACCATTTTCTTTTCATGACCGAATAGTAAAGTTGGGGTTAAGGCCTGACCGCGCCGATGTGATTGTTCATGCAGGAAAAATATATTCGAAATGTATGAAATGGTCTGGAGCAAATAATATGATTGTTCCGCAGGTTGGATTAGCGGATGGGATGGTTTCTCAGCTATATGACGATTTCAAATAGTAATTATTTTCATCCTACACAAAATCATTATCTTCCTTGAATTAAAGTTTATATATTATTATCGGTAAGGTATTGATATGAAAAGTAAAAGTAATCTATTATATGGTGTAGCATTATTAATGCTGATTTTTGTTCAGTCCAGCTATTTATATGCTGGTAATAGCTCAAGTGACAATGAAATTTCCTTATTTCTAATTATGACAGGTCTTTTAGGTGGTTTGGGCATGTTTCTCTATGGTATGGAAATGATGAGTGATGGAATGAAAATGACAGCAGGGGATAGCATGCGCTCTATATTAGAAAAACTAACCTCTAATCGAGTAATAGCTGTTTCTATTGGCGCATTTGTAACAATGGTAATACAGAGCAGTAGCGCTACAACAGTAATGCTAGTTAGTTTTGTAAACTCAGGATTACTTAGTTTTACTCAAGCTCTCGGTGTTGTTCTTGGTTCTAATATTGGAAGTACAGTGACGGCTCAGATAGTAGCGTTCAAGATAACGGATTATGCTCTTTTATTGATTGCAGCGGGTTCTATTATGTCACTTTTTGCAAAGAAGGATACGGTAAAGCATTTGGGCTTTGTTATTTTAGGTTTTGGATTGCTTTTTTATGGCATGAAGGTGATGTCTGACACGATGAAACCGCTTCGATCTGATCCAACTTTCAATACTATTCTGACTAGTTTTGAAAATCCATTTTTAGGTATTCTAGCTGGTGCTGTTTTTACAGCCCTTGTACAGAGTAGTAGTGCAACTACAGGGATTGTCATTACACTTGCTAGTGGTGGCTCAATTACATTAGAAGCAGGTATTCCGCTTATATTTGGAGCAAATATTGGTACTTGCGTTACTGCATTATTAGCAGGATTAAATGCTAGTAGAGATGCAAAGAGAGTAGCAATTGGTCATGTGACATTTAATGTGATTGGTGTGTTATTATTTTGTTTTTGGATCCCGTCATTTGCTGAATTTATTTCACAAACATCTGATAATGTTCCACGACAGATTGCAAATGCCCATACTATTTTTAATATTATTGCAACTGTAATCTTTATTCCATTTACGCCATTTATTTCTAGAACTATTATTAAATATTTCCCTGATAAAGAAGATAAACGAAATATTGAAAAACCAGTGATCCTTAATCTGGATGAAAATGTGTTAAGCCAACCAGGAGCAGCTATAAATAGTGCGCAGGCAGAAATAAGCGGTGTTGTTGGGCTTACGGAAAGAGTAGTTGGCTCATTAGTTCGCCCATTTATTGAGGAAAACACTGAAATGGAAGATGTGGAAAATGCTGAGATAGATCTAAAGACTGGTTTACATCAAAGGATAGATAAGATTTCATTCTTAAATGAAAATATATCGAACTATTTAGTGAAAGTAAGCCGACAAGATTTGACGGAGAAACAATCGCAAGAGGTATTTTCTTTAGTTACAGCGGTGAATTATCTCAATTCTATCAATAATACAGTAAAGCTACGGTTTGATAATTTGGTTTTTAAAAAAGAAAGTATTAATGAACATTTTTCCCCTGATGGACAGGAAGAAATTCTTATGTACCATGCTAAACTACTAAAACAAGTTAAGCGTCTAAATAAATTCTTCTCAAAATTTGATAGAGCAAATGCAGCCAAGATAATGGAAAAAGGTGAACAATACAGAGGTTTAGAGGAGAAATATCGCTTAGAACATTTCAAAAGGGTAAGTGGTGATGTAACTGAATCGGTTGCCACACATGAAATTCATATAGAATTGATGGATATG
>CAYTYA010000099.1:0-5344 GCA_964442015.1 uncultured bacterium | reverse complement strand
AACCGCCGACACAAGGATTTTCAGTCCTCTGCTCTACCGTCTGAGCTACCGAGCCCCCAAAAATGCCGTGAAAATTAGTTTGATGATATCCCTTTTCCAAATGATTAACCTATTTGTTTTTAATCTTTTAGTTTTTTTTCTAATGATATATTTTTGCCAACACTTTTTTGAACATTAATATGAAGATAATACTCGCAACCCATAATCGAGATAAAGAAAAAGAATTACAGAAATCATTAGAAGGGTTAAATGTAAAAATTTGTTCTTTATTTGATTTTCCTAACATAGGAGAAATTGAAGAAACTGGTACAACATTACTTGAAAATAGTCTTTTAAAAGCTAGAACTGTATTTGATATAACAGGAATACCTACGATTGCTGATGATACTGGATTGGAAGTAGACTATCTTGATGGTGCACCGGGAGTATATTCTGCTCGCTATGCTGGAAATAATGTTTCTTACCAAGATAATGTTGATAAACTATTGATTGAATTAGATGGAGTTCCTCATGAAAGAAGAACAGCAAGGTTTCGTACAGTAGTAACATATATTGATAAAAATGAAGAATTATGGACGGAAGGCTATATTGATGGAATTATTTCTGAAACTATAATAGGCGATAGAGGTTTTGGATATGATCCAGTGTTTTTTGTTCCTCATAAAGGAAAAACCTTTGCGGAACTTTCATCGGATGAAAAGAATAAAATTAGTCACCGTGGGATTGCATTACAAAAACTTCGTAAAATTCTTATAAATGTGCTAAAATAGGCTAATTAACACTAAAAATAGGAGAATTCTCTATAGACCTACCGCTATCGGATTGATGGTTCCCTGAGGGGGCCAACCGACATAAATAACAATACAGGAGAAACCCTTTGAGAAAAGGGCTTTACGTCATTCTTATATTTTTCATGACCGTAGGTTCGACTCATTATGCGTACGGCCAACAGGAGGAGTCCGTCTTGATGTTACCTGCGAGTTACCATATTCAATCTTCTTATGTGGTTTCTGCATTTCCAGAAGTTCCATTACCATTAAGTGTAATGAAAGACACATTAGGCCCACCAATTAACATATTAAATGTTAGTTATAGTGAGCGGTTTATTGATATCACAATAGATACTAGTTGGAAATTTATTTCTTTTACAGAATACATAGATGATGAAATACTCCGGATTCCCTTTACGTGTTCAGTTGATTGGTATTTTAATCATATGATTCAAGTAAATCGAGTGTTGAATTTTATTGAATCATTTAATAAACCAAATCAGGGAGACCAACGCTATACCGAACGCCAGGGGGGAAGATATTTAGAAATGGTTGGAATGGATATGGGTGATTTTGGTAGAGTCTCTTTGCGTGTTAATGGTAACATAAATATTAACGGAAAATTAGTTCAACAAGATCAAGAATTAGTACGATCAAGCCTTAGAGAGACACAAAATACTCATTTAGAATTTGATCAGAAGCAAGCAGTCAATATTGAAGGGAAAATTGGTGATCGAATAACAGTAAAAATGGATAGAGATTCCGAACGTGATTTTGATTGGGAAAATAATATTCGTATTTCTTATGAGGGAGAAGAAGACGATATTGTACAAAAGGTTGAGGCGGGTAATATTTCTCTATCCCTTCCTGCAACTCAGTATGTTACTTTTTCAGGACAGAACAATGGTCTTTTTGGCTTAAAAGCAATTTCTAAGCTGGGACCTGTGGATATCACAACTATTGCATCTATTGAGAAAACAAAAAAAGAACAACAAGAATACAAGGGGAGCAATGAATCTGCAGTAGTAAAAATCAAAGATAGTGATTATATAAAAAATCAATATTTTTTCATTCATCAATGGTTTCGTGATGGAATAGATACCTCTCTAGCTGGCACATATATTAATATCCCGTCATTTTACCCATTATATGAAGGGGCGCATTTAGTTGGTAATACTATTATTAGAGATTTTGATTTATATAAACTTGAATCTGCAAATGATGCAAGTACCGATCCAGGAATAGCATATGCAGATTTAAGTAATATAGATAACACTGAAAGTCAGGAAGGTAATTTCAAAAGATTAGAACCAGGACAGGATTATTCGATCAGCAATGATTTAGGATTTATTCGATTACGCAATCGATCATCAAATGAAGCGTTTGGATGCACATTTGTTTTAGCAAATAGACTGACAGGTGATACGTTATTAACAGTTGGAAGCGGTGTTAATCCTGCTGATTCTACATCAAGTTTAATTTTAAAAATGATCAAACCAATATCATTAACACCAAGCCATTCAACTTGGGATTTAATGTTTAAAAATGTCTACTATATGGGAGCCTCAAATATTAATAAAGACGGCTTTCTTGTTAGGATCGTTAATCAACGCCAGAACCCTCCATCTGAATATGATCTTGGAGGCACACCATACATTACTCAGTTTGGGCTAGATAGTTTAAATGAGACTGGAGTTCGCCAATCAGATGAGTTAATTGATATGGAAAATAGCAGTATTGTTAATATGGGAAGTGGCGAATTAATGTTCCCAACATACTATCCATTTGCATATGATTCATTAGATGGTGGGAACAAAAATATTGAGCTGCAAAGTGTCCTTGGTGAAGGAAAAATGTATACCACAACGACACAAACTGAAATTAATAATGATAGTCGTTTTGAAATTCAAATAGAATACACAAATCAGAGTTCAAATATTAATCTTGGATTTATGATTGTTGAAGGTAGCGAGCAGGTTTTTGTAGATGGCCTAGAATTAAAACGTGGCGTTGATTATCAGATAGATTATTTTTCTGGAACACTCATTATGAATGAAGAATTAAATCCTAATGCGGCGCTAAAAATATTATTTGATAAACATGAAGTAGTGTCGTTTGATAAAAAAACAATTTTTGGTACACGTGCGCAGATGGATTTTGGTGAACGGTCATTTATAGGAGCGACTGCATTATATTTTAATCAATCAGTAATGAATGAAAAGATAGAAGTAGGATATGAGCCAACAAGAAATTTTATTTGGGGTGTTAATGGTCGGTATGATCAACCCATGGAAGGATTAACCAGGTTTTTAGATAAATTACCGATTATAAATACGGAAAAAACTTCATCATTCTCTATTGAAGGAGAACTTGCACAAGTGATGCCAAACCCTAATTCAATTAATAACTCTGAAACGGGTGACCCTAGTGGTGTCGCCTATATAGATGATTTTGAAGGAGCGAAACGAACTACATCTTTTCCTATTCAGCGTCGATTTTGGAAAACGTCATCACCGCCATTATTAGGTTCATTCAATAGAACCTTAAGTCATCGAAATAGGGCAAATATGTATTGGTATAATCCGTATGTACAATGGAGAACAAAAGATATTTGGCCTAATCAAGAGACATCGATTCGGGCTCAAAATGAAACAACAGACATTTTGGTAATGAATTATAAGCCATTTGTTCATCAATCAAATTTACCTCAGGATTCATTATGGGCAGGTATCATAACTACGTTGTATTCAGGAGATTATGATCAAACTCAAACAAAATTCTTTGAGATTTGGGTTCGCAATAAAAATGATGTACGATCAAAACTGAGTATTGATCTTGGGAAAATAAGTGAAGATTGGAATGGAGATGGATCTCTTAACACAGAAGATATTCCAGTAGCTGGAATGATTGGTGATGGATTATTAGATGACTCTGAAGATATTGGTTTAGATGGTTGCGCTGATGAAACAGAAGATGGTTGGGGGAGCTGTTTAGAATTTGGAGGAACATATAATGAATATTTATCATCAGGAGAATCAGAATTAATAAATACAAGTAGTGATATTGATCCTAGCGATCCGAATGGAGATAATTGGAATTATAGTGAGGGAAGTAATGATTATAAAAGAATTAATGGTACAGAAGGGAACGCTTTAGACGCAGGACGATATCCCGATACTGAGGATCTTGATAGGACGGGATTCTTAGATAAAACCAATGATTACTTTACGAAGACATTTACATTAGATGATACTACATACTTTTCTGGAGAAACAGTAAAAAATGGACAACCTACAGGATGGAAACTTTTTAGAATACCCTTAAGCCACTTTCAAATGGCAGATAGCACAGGAAATCAAGAATGGAATGAAATTAAATTTTGTAGAATACGATTATCTGATACAACACAAACATGGATTCAAGTTGCAAAGATTGAATTAGTAGGAAATGAATGGCAAGAGCTTGGTATTGCAGCTGATTCATCTGAAGTATACAGCAAATCAAACTCTGATAGCGTGTTTGCGATATCTGTTATTAATACAGAGGACAATGCAAACTATCAACCTCCACAAGGAGTAAAAGGTGAATATGACCGTATAAATGAGATTCGCTCAAAAGAGCAGTCGCTTGTATTAAAATTTGACAATCTTGCTCCCAAAGAAAAAGGAGCTGCATTAAAAACTTTACTCAATTTATCAGGTGATAGAGCAAAAAGTTATCTAACATACGATAAATTGAAAATGTATGTCTATGGAAATAGCCCATGGATTCAGAATTCTGAAACGAAAGTAGAGTTTTTTATGAGATTTGGTCTTGGAGAGGATTATTATGAACTAATCCAACCTGTATACCAAGGGTGGGATGAATCAGAAGATAGAAATACAATTAGTCTTAATTTAAATTGGTTAACGCAATTAAAAATTCACGACTCAACAAATGTGAAAAAACTTAATGAAAATGATATAATAACTGATTCATCAGGAATCAAATATTATACATTTTATGATGATGAGGGTGCGCCTACTGGTAAACAGATAAGAATTAAAGGTAAGCCAGCATTATCAAGAATAAAATTTTTTATGGTTGGTGTTAAAAATATTTCTGACGAATGGATAAACGGTGAAGTCTGGATAGATGAATTACGATTAAGTGGTGTTAAAAAAGATAGAGGGGTTGCAATGAGATTAACATCAAAATTAAGTGTTGCTGATATTGCAAATACATCAATTACTTATAGTAGAAAAGATGCAGATTTTCACGTGCTCCAACAACGCCTAGGAACAAATCAAACTGGAGAAAATTTTAACCTAAATACAAACTTTCAACTTCATAAATTACTACCAAAATCATGGGGAATAAGCATACCTTTGAATTTGTCAATGACAAATTCATCCAATACTCCTAAATACTTTCCTGGTTCAGATATCTTAGTTAAACAAAGAGAGGCGCCAGACTCAATACTGACAAAATCAACTGGATTAAATCTTAGTACATCCTTATCAAAATCTAGTAAATCTGATAACAAAATTATTCAGTATACATTAGATAAATTAAAGCCAAGTTTTACTGCTAGT
>CAYTYA010000098.1:0-5365 GCA_964442015.1 uncultured bacterium | reverse complement strand
TATGGTGGAACAGAACCGAATCCAACCACATTGTTATTGACGACGCAGGACACAACTGCTGAAGCCTTTATGACTGGCTTTTCTGATACATCGCTGTATTATCTATGTATGACTGCTACGGATATACCTGGAAATGAAAGTAATCATACGGTACAGGTGACGGGTATTCCACAATTAGCAGTAGTTACGCGAATTTCACCAGATCCAATGAATTTCTACTTAGCAGATGAAAGAGAATTATTTGTTCATATGTCGCAACCATTATCCGATCATGGAAGCGTGCAAGCATCCAGTCTTGTGTTTGATGAAATGTATGTAACTACTACATATTCTGCAGAAGATACAGCAATTGTAATTAGCTTTAATCAAGAGTATGCATCTTTAGATACTATTGCACTTACATTGAGTGGAATTGAGGATTGGTCTGATACTCCTGCGTTAGATAAGAATCTACAATTTACGACCTATTTGCTTGGTGATTATGATCATAATCTAATGATTGATGCTGCAGACTTGGGTAGTTTTATGATGGGTTGGCAAGATAATGATTTTGATTATGAATTAGGACCTGCTGTTGGAACTGCACCACATCTTGTTCCTGCTTTAGATAGTATTTATGATTTAGAAGATGTGATGGCTTTTGTTCAAATGTGGTACAATCGACATCAACAGTCCACCTTGGCAATGAATATTGTAGATGATCAAGTAGGCGATATGTTAGAATTGTATCAAGAAGATAGATCGCTTATCATGACATTACCGGAAGGTGCCGTTTCTGGACAAGTGTATATTCAATATCCACCTGCAAGTAAGCAATTAACAACTGCAGATGATATTACTTCTGAAAAGCGAATTGTTTTAAGCAGTTTGGATGAAGTTTCTGGTGAAATACTTGTAGAATGGGCGGATGTTTCTGAACAAGGTATGCAATTACTTTCTTTTGATGCGCAGTCTCTTGATCGAGATGATGCAAATGTTACTGTGTATTATAGAATATATGGGAATGATCAAAAAGTGATCAGTAGCGGTTCTCATCAGATGAAAATCAAAGCAATCCCTGATGAATATGCATTGCATCATAATTATCCAAATCCATTTAACCCAACGACTACGATCTTATATGATGTTCCGCAAGAAGGGTATGTTAGTCTGGTTATCTATGATTTAATGGGTAGGGAAATAACTAAATTGATGAATGGTACAATGGATGCTGGTTATTACTCGATGCAATGGAATGGTAGAAATTCATTTGGTTCGATGGTAAGTGCTGGTGTTTACTTTTATCAAATTCAAGTAAATGGCTTTGTGCAAACAAAGAAAATGTTATTGTTAAAATAACATTTGCTGAGTCCAAATAGATATTTCTTTATGAAACTCAAAAGATTGCTGTTACTGGCAGTAATTTCCTTTTCAATACTTAATAGTGAAGTATTTAATGGGTATACCTTATATACTCCAATGGGCAATAATTCTGTCACCTATCTCATAAACAATAATAATGCCATGATTCGCAGCTGGCCGCTTCCTACTCCGATTGCTAGTATTTCATATTTATTACCTGATAGTTCATTATTGGTCCCGCTTAGAGGAACAGTTAGTTGGAATACACAAGGGCCCATGGGTGGACGATTAATGCGCTTTGATTGGAACGGAAATACCTTATGGGATTTTACCTACGTTAATAATGATTATATCCCTCATCATGATATTGAACCATTACCAAATGGAAATGTATTGGTAGTTTGTCATGAACGTAAAACACAAGAAGAGTCTGTCCAGGCTGGAAGAAGTAATATTAATGGCGAAATGTGGCCAGATAAAATTGTGGAAATTGAACCAACGGGATCAAATAATGGAGTTATTGTATGGGAATGGCATATGTGGGATCATTTAGTTCAGGATCAAAATCCTTCTGCGGATAATTATGGGGTAATTGCTGATCATCCAGAATTACTCGATATCAATTTAGGCAATGTTGGTGGTGGTGGCCCTGGCGGTGGAAGTAGTGGTGATTGGAATCATGTGAATTGTGTATCCTATAATGCGGAACGTGACGAAATTGTTATATCGTCTCGCCATATGAATGAGTTTTATGTAATTGATCATAGTACTACCACGGAAGAAGCAGCAGGTCATACGGGTGGTAATTCTGGCAAAGGAGGAGACTTTCTGTATCGATGGGGAAACCCTCAGAATTATGGCAGGGGAAATGCGCAAAGTCAACAGCTTGTTGCGCAGCATGGTGTCAATTGGATAAACCCTGGTTTTCCAGGAGCTGGAAACTTTATTTTGTTTAATAATGGAGGGAACAATAGCAATACTTCCTATGTGTATGAAATTGTTCCACCCTTGGATGAAAATGGTAACTACATCATTAATGATAATCAGCCTTTTGGACCGTCTTCGCCCGTTTGGTCATATAGTGGAGGATTTCATTCTCCGATGCAAAGTGGCGCATTCCGTCTACCAAATGGCAATACGATTGTGACTTCTGCTCAATTTGGGTACGTATTTGAAGTAGAAATGAATGGTACAGTTGTATGGGAATACAATCAACCGCAAGGTAATATGATTGCACGTGCTCAAAAATTTCCCATGCCATTTAATGGAGATCCAGGTCCTTCATTTATGCTCGGTGATACAAATTATGATAATGAATTAAATATTTATGATATCACGTTTATGGTGGATGTTTCTTTAGGGTTAAATGATGCGAACCCTCCTAGTGATTACAATCAAGATGGATCTGTCGATTTTAGTGATATTTCCAGTTTAATAAATTTTATAATGTTTAACTAATGTAAGGTATCAGTTACTATGAAAAAAATATTCAGTATGTTATTAATAATGTTTCTTTCTACTCCGTTGTTTTCTCAAGGAAGAACTATTGGTACTAGATTATTAAACCCTGTGAATTATCCGCCTTCACCTGGCTATAAATTAATGTATATGCATAGCCAGCCGAACGTGTATTTGATTGATGTATGGGGAGAAGTGGTTCATGTATGGAGAGATTCTCTATTAACTCCAGGAAATGCGGCATTTTTAACAGAAGAAGGAAAGTTATATAAGACTGCATCCCGCGGAAGAAATGCAAATCCAAATTTTCAAGCGGGTGGAACAGGTGATTTTTTACAAATTCGAGACTGGGATAATACCTTGCTTTGGAATTTTGAATATTCCAATGAAAACGTTCGAATGCATCATGATATCCGACCTATGCCAAATGGTAATGCATTGATTCTTGCCTTTGAATCTATTACAAGAGACAGTGCAATTGCGCTAGGTAGAGATACTACAATGTTAGGGCAAGTGTTATGGATGGAACATATTATAGAAGTGGAGCCTGTCGGAGCAGATAGTGGGAATATTGTATGGGAATGGCATGCAGTGGATCATTTGATTCAAGATTTTGATTCAACCAAAGCAAATTATGGAGTAGTGGCGAATCACGTAGGTAAAATCAATATTAATTTTGATACGAATGCCAATCCAGATTGGGTGCATGCAAACGCAATAGACTACAATCCTTATTTGGATCAAATATTAATTTCCGCTCCTGGAATGGGAGAAGTATGGATTATTGACCATAGCAATACGTCAAGTGCAACAGCAGATAGCGCAGGAGACTTGCTGTACCGATGGGGAAATCCTGCCGCATATGATCAAGGAACCCCAAACGATACAAAATTATTTTGGCAACATGATGCACATTGGGTTCGTGATGATGCACCAGATTCAGGGAAAATCATGATATTTAATAACCGTTATGGTGGTAATTATTCTGCAGTTGTATTGATTGATCCTCCAAAAAATGCAGATAGTACCTATACATTAGCAGCGGATAGTACATTTTTACCTGTAGATTTTGATTCCATGTGGACAGCTACAAATCCCACAGACTTCTTTTCCAGTTTTATTTCTGGTTCACAACAACTTAGCAATGGAAATCTATTAGTGTGTAAAGGAGCAGCTGGAGAAGTATTTGAAGTAAATGCCAATAGTGACACGCTATGGATGTGGATTAACCCGATTGCAGGTGGAAATGTATTAATGCAAGGCGATTCGGTGCCTGTAAATCCAAATAATGGACGTAGTACAAACTTGTTATTCCGAGCGCATCATTACAATCTGGATTTTCCAGGATTTGCGAATAGAGATTTAAGCCCAATGGGCACAATTGAACGAGCCAGACCTATGAACATTGTGATAAATGAATTTGCAGCATCAACTGACACTTGCTGCCTGGATCAGGTGGGTGAACACGAAGATTTTATCGAATTAATGAATCTTGCAAATAACCGGGCAGTTCTTAGTGCATTATTTTTTACAGATGATTCTGAAGAACCAACAAAACATCGATTGGGTATTCGGAATCGAGGTGTGGGTGCAAATGGATTTATTGGACCTATGCGACCTGTTTTATGGGCAGATAATGATCTGGATCAGGGTATGAATCACCTAGGATTTAAATTAAGCTCAGATGGAGAATTTATTGGCATATATCAGGCGAGTAGTTATTGGGATAACGATCCACGGTTGTTAGTGATAGATTCGTTGACTTTTGATGAGCAGGATAGTGATATTTCGTTCGGCCGTTACCCTGATGGTTCTAATATGTGGCAACAGATGATACCAACACCAGGATCATCGAATTATAATGTGGCTGATTTTTCATTATTAGAACCCAGTGATAATACACAAATAATCATAGATGAAAATAATATGGATACAGGATTTATTACCTTTTCATGGGAAGAATCCTTGAATCTTAATGATAATGATTTAGTATATCATTTAAGCGTGAGTAGTACAGCTATTGGTGATCATGATATGGATACGACAGCTACTTCTGCATCGGTTCCTTATCAGGAAATCATTGAGCTTATGTCAGAAAATAATGTGACAACTGCATATATTGACTGGACCGTATATGCGTTAGATAGCACAGATACCTTGGAAGCAGAAAATGCTCCATTTTCATTAATCGTTAATGGGGAAAACGCATTAAGTGCATATGGTGAAGAGTTGATCCCTATACGATATGCATTGCATCAAAATTATCCCAATCCATTTAATCCTATAACAACTGTACGGTATGATTTACCGGAAAAGAGCTTAGTAACAATTACGATTTATGATATGCTTGGTAAAGAAATCAACACAATCGTTAACGAATCTCAGAATGCAGGATATAAGTCTATCGTATGGAATGCAACCAATGATTATGGACAGTCTGTCAGTGCTGGTATATATATTTATCAGATTAAAACTAAAGAATTTTTACAGACGAAAAAGATGATCCTGCTGAAATAATTTCTATTGTAATTAGATATATAATCCATGAACTTGTCACTACTATGCG
>CAYTYA010000097.1:0-5391 GCA_964442015.1 uncultured bacterium | reverse complement strand
CATTCAATCGCTGAATTTCTAATCCAACAACAAAATTGCCAGATAAATTATCCATAGGATATGAATAATGCTTCCAATCAATACAATTCCCAGATCCAAGAATACCTCGGTTTATGCCATTTGCTGTGCCAACCCATATGGTGTCACTATAGCTTAGTACTGAGAATGCTTTATGGTTATGATTCCCGCCATCAAGCGGATCTCTAGGATTTAAATAATAATCTTTTAAAATATATTTTCCTCCTATTCGTATATAGGAAGTATCCTTGCAGGTTGTTAATTCATATTGGCTATCCATTGGCAAAGGAACTCTTTCCCACACTTGGTCACTAAACTTGAAACGGCGTAATCCACCTGCCCAACTTGCTGTCCATGCAAATTCTTCTGAAAGATCCATATCATAAGTAACATTGGCTTGTGGCACCGTAACAGGAAGAACTGCTACAAAACCAATATCACCGAATGGTATCGTATCTGATAAAGCATCATCTATTGGTTGCTCATAATAGATCCAATTTATTGTACTATCAGTCGCGTCTGTTGTAAAAACTATTCCCTTTCCAATTGGAATATCATTTTCACTGCCTGCTGCAGCTGCAAACATAAATTTTTCATAGGGGCCACCCCGATCTCCTGTTGTCATTGCAGAGATTCCTCCTATTGGAATTCTATTGGTAAGCGCTCCATTGGTCAACTCCATAGTATCTTGTAATGTTTCAACAGAAAGTGAATCTCGAATAATACTAATTCCTAAACCAGTTCCTAGCCAAACCAAATTTTCTCCCTGTAGAATTACTTCTGTTACTACATTGCTACGCATTGTATTAGTGCTTGATGATAATGAATCCGTTGAATCAGCAATTACAGAACGAAAAGCGTAGTCAAAAGGAAACAGCTTTTGAGCATATATAAGGTCTGCATTAAATAATAGTATTATTAAAAGAATAAATCGCTTCATTCTACAACAATCCTATGTATAACTGTGTCCGAATAAGTATTTGACATATCCATAGCATCAAAAATCCAATTGAAAGTTCCGGTTTTCGTTTGCAATGATGGATCTACATTGCCTGAGCCAAATATGGGAACACGAAAACTATATATTGCATCATTTGCTATTGAATCGCCGCTAGTGAAATTGGGTTCATAAATAATCACTTCACCACCATCATCATAAAGGTTAATTAAGTTTCCTTTATTAAGAAAAGAATCACCTTCAACATGATATGAAACAAAACCCACTCTTCGTATATCATCTAATCCATTCGCATCATGTGCTTTAGCTTTAACCACTTTAAATATTACACTATTATCCGTTGGTCGCACTATAGTATCAGGAGCAATAATGTATTGTAATTGTGGAATAATATTTCCTAAAAAAAATGAATCTCGTAGCGCAAATGAAGAGCCATTACCATAATTAGCCTGAAATTTCATATGAACTTTTCCCGTATCATCTAAAGAAATTGGATTTGATAAATATAGTGTGTCATTCAACACTTTTAATGAATATAAATCATCCCCTTTTATGATATCTCCACTTTGGCCTTCATCATTTAACGATAAATTATCTGGAAAGACTGTAGTATCTGTTCCATACCAATATAATATTGTGCTTTCTAATGGAGACCTATTAATACTTGATTGAACTTCAATGGCAAAGTAAAGAATGCGATCATCCTGTAAATAAGTAAATTGTAAATTGCCTAACGGGTTATCGATTTCATTATTATCAGAAGAACCTGGGCATCCATAAAAAAAGATGATGGAAATAAAAATAATGGAGAAATGTTTTAATATTTTATAGATAAAACTCATTTCTGGCTTCCATAAATATAATGAACTAAAAGACTGCCTACTTGTCCTAAACTTTCTGCTGAACAATTTTCCGGGGTATCTTGTGATGTGTGCCAATAATTGCTATATCGATTAGGATAATTAAAATCAATTATATCAATAGCTGGTATTTTTGCTTCTTGCCATAGTGGGACATGATCATCAAATATTGTGTGAACAATTCTTGATTCAAAAGCTTCCAAATTTAATTCTTTTGCTAAAGACCAAAGTCTTTTTACTAGATCTCTATTTTGTTGATATGAATAGCGCTCAATAGGAATATGTAGTTCTTTATCACCTATCATATCTAATATAATTGCTTCATCCGGTGTGTTGATTGGTAGGTTTTTTGCAAAAAACTGCGATCCTCTTGCATAGCTTTTAGGAATTCCAGGTTTACCCATATCTTCCCCATCAAATAATACTAAAGAAACCCTAATTGGTGGAGGATTATCATGAAATATTCTTGCTAATTCCAAAAGAACTGAAACACCGCTAGCTCCATCATTAGCGCCTATTATTGGTTGATCATGGTTTTGTATATTCAAATCATTATCAGCCCAAGGCCTCGTATCCCAATGTGCACCAATTAACAAATGGGATCTGCTTTTAATATTATATTGAGCAATAATATTGCTTAAATCATACTGTTTATCATCGATATCATCTATAACAAAGGGTTGAGTAAAAACTGTATCAGAATAACTTCCAAGTGTTTTTAGGAGAAAGGCTTTACAATTATTATATCCTACAGATCCTGGATTACGTGGACCAAAATCACATTGATCTAATAGAAATTGATAGGCGCTATTTTGATCAAATTCTGGCACTGAATCATTACATGAAATAATTACAAGAAACGATAAACAGCACATAAAATTTTTAATTAATAGTCTCATTGTATATTATCCTGTAATAGCAATATTCACATCAAATCCGAAATCGCGATCAATTTTCTTTCCAGTGGTCATGGATTCATTTTCATGGTAACCATAAATCATGCTTCCACTCACTTTGGCAGAAAACGTATACGTAATTCTGATACCAGTTTTCCAGCCTGAATTAAATGCAGTCTGTCCAAATTCCAAACCACCATTTTTACTACCTAGAGTTTCGCTCTCATTCATATCAAAGTTAAACTGAAAATTAACAGTATTTTGTATTTTATAATCTTCCATAAAAGGTAGTGGAATCGTAATTCCCCCTCTATGACTATAATTAGCGCTGGATGTATAACTTTTATCTCGATGAACGGTTATGCCTGTTGGTACACGATCTAATGATCTTGAAAGGTTATGTCTAAAATTCATCGAGATACCCTTTTGTAAGCTTGCAGTTAAACCTATTAATGGTGAAAAATTTGTATTAACGCGGGATGATCTTTCAAATTCTTGAAAATCAGATATGAATGTTTCTAAATCAAGTAAAGGCATATTTGGACCTGAAAAATTTTCAAATTGCCAAGCCCGAACTTCTTTTCCACTAAAACCATGCTCAAGTGAAAGAGATCTTAAAAACTTTTTAATAATAGGAAGTTTTTCCAACCCAGACCAACGAATGCTCCAGCCCGGGAGTGGAAGTCCATTTTCCAATTTCTCACCATATGCAAAATAATCACGTGACATATTTCTCTGTTCCGTACCAGAACCACTCCTTGTTGTTGATACATTTTGTGCATAATTAAAACTTGTACTAATACTTCTAGTAAGATTAAAACCAGATCGTAATGAAAAATCGCGCTTGTGATCCCATGCTCCAATATCGGAACCTATCTTTTCAGAATGCGGTAAATTATGATCGGGCTCCCAGCCAAATCGATATCCTAATGGAACATCTCCAATAACACCTCTTCCAGTCCGTGTTAAATTCTCAGAATAACTAAAATTTATAGGATTAATTTTCTTTAGAAATCCATGTGCAAAGGTTAGGACAGGAATATCTTTTTGTACCTTCTCCTCCACTTTTTCTTCCTCCTGTTTTGCCCCTCTTCTTCTTCTAGATCTTCCTTTGGGCGCAGTGGAAGCTTTTGTAGGGGGTTTATATACAACTTCAAACATGTTTGCTAAACTTAATGCAATGCTAGAAGAAAAACGTAATTGAGTCCCTATATTAGCTCCACCTATAGTACTTTCTCGATCTTGATTCCATGAGTATGCAGATGAATAATTCATATTTGGCTTAAACCAAGAAAAAATTGTTGGATTTAAAGATGTTGATAAATTTTCAGTAATATTTTCTACAATACCTGGATCCAAATCTTTAATTGCCAACCATGCATATCCTCTATAATCTTGCATATCGCTTTTAACTGCTCGTGTATATTTTGTCTTTATTCCATCTGTTAACATATAGTCCATTGAAAAATTTCTATTTAGGCCAAAATTATATGTATCAGGGGATTTTCCACCAACACGCTTAATTCTTTGGCTCAAACTTTCACTAAAGTTTAATGAAGTATTAAAATTTGATGGGGTATAGTAAAAATGTATTTCACTTAATTTTTGTCCTATAAAAGGAATTGGCTTAAACCATTTAAAAGGGCTTATATAATTATCACGACCAAATGGAAGAGAATAGTTGACTTTTCCTGAATATTTTTCATTCAACACTTCCTTATTTAATTCATTTGATGAGAAAGATTTACTAGCGCTAAAACTTGGCTTTATTTTATCTAATGTATACTTAATAATTTTGTTATCAGATTTACTAGATTTTGTTAAGGATGTACTAAAATTTAATCCGGTGGATTTTGTTAGGATTGAATCTGGAGCCTCTCCCAGATTAACTAAAATATCTGAACCAGGAAAGTATTTAGGCGTGTTGGACGAATTTGTCATTGACAAATTCAACGGGATATTAATTCCCCATGATTTTGGTAATAACTTATGTAGTTGAAAATTTGTATTTAGATTAAAATTTTCTCCTGTTTGATTGGTGCCTAATCGTTGCTGTAATACATGAAAATCTGCATCCTTTTTACTATAAGTAATTGATGTGTTTGCAATATCAGCAAGACTTAATCTTGATGTTAATCTCATTGCAACCCCTTTATCTTTTTTAACACCACTTAATCGTAACTCATCTATCCAAACTTCACCGTTTATCCATTCATCCGAAACATTTTTAACACCAACCATAAAAAATTTAATTCTTGATAATGCTGGTTTACCTTTAATCCTTATTTGTTTACCTGTAGGAAAACCTTCATCATCATAAAATGTATAATATTTGATCCCTGATGAATCAGTTATTGTATCATATTCATTAAGTTTTTTTACATTTGTTGAGTCTTGGAGTTTTAGTTGAGTAAGCCAATTTAAATTAAGACTAATTGTGTTTCTATTTTCTGATTCATCCCACCCTTGGTATACAGGTTGGATTAATTCATAATAATCTTCCCCAAGACCAAATCTCATAAAAAACTTTACTTTCGTTTCCGAAGTTTGTATCCATGGGCTATTTCCATAGACATACATTTTCAATTTATCATATGTTAGATAACTTTTAGCTCTATCACCTGATAAATTGAGTAAAGTTTTTAATGCAGCTCCTTTT
>CAYTYA010000096.1:0-5477 GCA_964442015.1 uncultured bacterium | reverse complement strand
CACAAACCCAAGCCCAATATTCATATAAACCCCTTTAGATAATTTATTTTTTCCACCAGTCTCTATCACCGGAAGCTTTAGTTCTGCTCTCATCATTATATTTTGATTATACAGCATGAATACAGGTCCGGTTTGAATGATGGTATAAGAATTTTCCCATCGACAAGTTGCGTCCCAAATAACAAAAAGACCTTTATTAGTAGCGTTGTCATGATATGGATGAAAACCTAAATTAATATCCAACCCAAGTAATGGATCCTTATAGTTATAAAACCAACTAAATATATCATATAGTTGATAGAATGAAAATGATTCAGAACTATATGATAGACTGACTCCACCGCTAAAAGGGCCTGTTACATTAGTCATTTTTTCATCTAATGGTATCTTTACTTGTGGTGTGACGCCAATATTCTGTGTATAAGATTTATAATTATTGTATTTCTTCAATGGTACTGCAATAATAAGATCACCAAATGAATTATTTTTTGACAATATATCAGAATCTCTTTTTTCAATAATTTGGTAAGGCAACTTTAAAGTAATTCGTGCGGATCTATCCCAAGTATAGACCCCCTCCAAAAAGTACGTTTTATGAAAAAAGCTAGCGTTTATATCTTTTGCGTTGACAGTAAGATCAGAACCATAGCTTTCATAGCGGATTTGGAAACCATAGCCTCCACTCCAGCGCGGTGCCATATCCATCACGGGTTGATGAGCAAAAACCAAAGTGTAGATAAAACCGATACTGAAATATTTAATTTTTATTTACCTCAAAGTTCCTTACGTCGATTTTTTCTCCAGACCTATTTGTGTACACAGTAAAAACTTCATATCCTGATTTAGTAATCATGGTTAAGGCTTCATCAATATTGATATCTTTACCACTTATTTCTGCAATAACAGCAAAGTGATGCTCAATATCAACTAAAACCCCATTAATATATTTTTCTTTATCCACATTATTTAATGAGGATAATCCTCCTTGCAAACCCACCGCACAGAATGAACAAACCAATCCTCGTATTTCTATTACAACCTCATCTTTCAAGATGGTTACTTTTTTGTTATTTAACTCTATAGTCTGTGCATTTATAAAAACCAAAAGCACAACGGGTAAAAACAATTTATATATACTATTTTTTATCATTGCAACGTTACTTACGCTGTAAACAAAAAATTTCAATTGGTTATTTACAGCAACAACACTCTTTTTTGCAACAGCTACAATTACAACCACATGAGCAGGGTTTTCCCTTTTCACATTCTTTACAAGAGCATATCCCTTTGCAACATTTGCAATCACTTTTACAGCATAAATTATTCTTTTTATTCATAACTAACTCCGATTATTCACAATACAATATAGTACTAAAAGCGGATAAAAGCATCCTATAATCTTGTATTTGTTAAATATTAGCACTATATTTGGATGTTATTATCTTATTTTAGCAATAATCAAGAGGAAATTGAATGATAGTAATAAAGAATTATATTATGATAATGAATTCATATTTTTCCAATCTTACAAGGCATTACAAAGTAAGAATAAGGCTATTAGTAGGAATAATTTCCTCTTATCTGTTGAATACACTGCAGTCATTTGTTGATTGCGTGGAAATTAATTTCCTAGATAAACATACTATACATAAAATATTTTTAAGTGGAGGGTTTGAATTTAGCGGGAACGAACACTCACCCGCTTGTAATGTTTTGCTACCATTCTCTTCGCCCTCCACGTATCCTATATTAATAATGTTATGAAGAAAGCAGTATTGGGTTAGATTTTAGGAGAAAATTGAAAATGTCAATTTATTCAAATATTAAATAATGGATAATGCAACTACAGATCAAATAATTATTACGAAAGGTATAACAATGATAAATCAATTAAATGATGGACACGTAATTAAAACCATGATGAAAGAACATGAACATATTTTAATAATTCTTGATGAACTTGAAGAATTGGGACTTTTATTATCAGATACAGATGAAAAGAATTATGCTGGTATAGTATTTAAAATTAATCAATTAACTAGAAAAATCATCAGCGCTGAGCCTCACCACAAAAGAGAAGAAGAAGTGTTATTCCCGGTCTTAAAGAATAAAGGAGCAGTGGGCCCAACTCAACATATGGAAATAGAGCATGAAATTATGCGGGAAATAAAACACAAACTAAAAGAAGAGACGAATACAATTGATGAAAATTTGAATGAAAAACTTGCAAACATCTCTTCTCTTATTAATGAATTATGCAACATTCTTAAGCAACATATCTACAAAGAAAATACCGTTTTATATCCCTTAGCATTAAATCTAATTAGCGATGAGTCAATATGGATAAAAATGAAAAATAAATGTGATGAAATTGGATATTGCTGCTTTTGCCCTAATACTTTAGAACTTGATCAGCATGTAGTTAACGAGTAAAAAGATGGATATAAATAATAAATATAAATTGATAAATATTTGGACAAGCCTCTACTTATCTTGACATATAATAATGATCCATTTTCTGGGTCCCTAGAAAATGGCATGCCTTCTTTTTACTACTTGTCACCCACAAGAAGTAGAGGTTAGTCCAATATTTTATAAAACAAGAAAAGGAAATTTAAAATGATAATAAAAAAAATACATCATGTGGCTTATCGTTGCCACAACGCAAGGGAAACTGTGAAATTTTATCAAAACACATTGGGAATGACCTTCACGTTAGCATTTGCAGAAAAAAATGTTCCATCAACAAAAGAATCAAATCCATACATGCATGTTTTTCTTGATGCGGGGATGGGTAATGTTCTCGCTTTTTTTGAACTTCCCGAATCTCCTGATATGGCTCATGATAAAAATACACCGGAATGGGTCCAGCATATTGCTTTTGAGGTTGACGATATGGAAACATTACTTGAAGCTAAAACCAAAGTCAAGGCTACGGGTATAGAAGTACTTGGTCCTATTGATCACACTCTTTTCAAATCAATCTATTTTTTTGATCCTAATGGACATCGTCTTGAATTGGCAGTTAATTCACCAATTTCAAGGGAAAAAATGGCAAATCTTAATCAATTGGCACCTATAATGTTGGAAGAATGGGATCGCACAAAACGCCCACCCAACCATGCTGCCTGGCTTCATGAGAAAGAACTGAGTACAAAATAATTGAAATAATCAAAAATAAACTAATCAATGAGGATCATATATGAGTGAAAATAATCCTTTAAACATGCGAGGTATTGAATTTACTGAATTCACTGCGCCGATAAATAAAGAACATAACGGAAGCATGGTAGATCAAATATCTGGAACATTTTTTGCATTTGGCTTTTCAAAATTGATGAAACACATCGACAAAGACATTTTCTATTATCGTCAAAATAATATTCGCTTTTTACTAAATTATGAAACGGGTGGTTTCTCTTCAGGCTTTGCAAACGAGCATGGCCCTTCTATCAGTTCGATGGGGTGGCGGGTTGATGATGCAAATTTTTCCTTTGATGAGGCTGTAAAACGTGGTGCTATGCCAGCAAATGATACCTTGACAGATTTATCCTATCCAGCTATTTACGGGATTGGCGGTAGTCTGATATATTTTATTGATAAATATGAAGATGGCAATTCGATTTGGGACAATGACTTTATTAATCTTGAAAATCAAATGATTATTCCATCAAAAGGGTTTACTAAGATCGATCATTTAACAAATAATGTGTTAAAAGGTACAATGGATACCTGGGCAACTTTTTATAAAGAAGTTTTTGGTTTTAAGGAAGTTAGGTATTTTGATATCAAAGGTCAAAAAACAGCACTATTATCTTATGCATTGCGTAGTCCTGACGGTTCCTTCTGTATTCCAATTAATGAAGGTAAAGATAATAATAATAATCAGATTGATGAATATCTAGACGTTTACAACGGGCCGGGTATCCAGCATTTAGCTTTTTTAACCAAAGATCTAGTAGGCTCCTGTGAATTGTTAAACCACACCAATATTAAGACACTTGATATTCACGAAGAATACTACAATACTATTTTTAATCGAGTACCATGGGTACGAGAGAATAAAGAAAAAATCAAGAAACATCAAATCTTGGTAGACAGCCAAGCTGAAAATACATATCTCCTTCAAATATTTACTGAAAACCTATTTGGTCCTATCTTCATTGAATTAATCCAGCGTGAAGATGACAATGGTTTTGGAGAAGGAAATTTTCAGGCATTGTTTGATTCTATTGAAAGAGATCAAATAAAAAGAGGTGTTATATAATGGCAAAATTTAAAGATAGGGCCTTTTCGAATGATGAAATTGAAGCATGGAATACAGTATTAGTTACTCATGAAAAGACTCGAAAAAAACAGGTCGTGGATATTTTCCACAGCGGGATAAAAACATTAAATATACAAGCTGTTACAATCCCACAACTTTGGGAAATAAATGATATACTAGAAAAAAGAAGCGGGTTTAAAGGAGTATATGTTAAAGGGCTTGAAGATGGAAAAAGTTTTTACACTATGTTAGCAAAAAGGTTATTTCCTATTGGAAATTTTATCAGGAATAAGAGCGATTTGAGCTATACCCCTGAACCTGATATGATACATGACCTTTATGGACATATACCATTTTTAGTTGATATTGAATATGCGGAATTCTGCCAACAGTTTGGTGAAACAGCATGCATGTATATCAATGATGATAAAAAGTTCCATCAGTTTGAACGTTTTTTTTGGTTCACTATTGAATTTGGTCTAATTAAAACTGTTGATGGCCCTCGCGCTTTTGGTGCTGGAATTGCTTCATCAATTGGTGAATGCGAATTTTCACTTAGTAGAAAACCTGAAGTGATTGATTTTGATATAGAAAAAATTATTAATCAAGAATTTCGGATTGATCAAATGCAGAAAAAACTGTTCATTCTTGAGAGTAAAGTACAGCTTTATGAGTGTATTGCGGAATTAGTTGATAAAATAAACATTTCAGAAAAACATAGATAATGACCTCGACATCAAGATACTTTATCAAGACATCATTTATTTTTTTTATTCTAGGAATTATTTGTGGATTATGGCAGTACGGTCACTATGTATTTCAATGGTCTGCGCCGAATACACTAATTATGGCTCACACACATATCATCTTAGTTGGTGGGGTGATGAATATGATTATTGGGGTAGCTACATGGTTCTTTCCTCGTTCTAAAAAAGGATACCGTTTCTACGATCCCCAGTTAATGTGGATTTTATATTGGATATTATTATTTGCAACCCTAGGAAGATTTTATTTTGAGATACTAGCAGGTTATCAAATTAATCGTGATATGTTGATTCCTGGTTTCTGGGCAGCATTGCTTCAAATGGTTACTTTGGCTATTATTTTCTTTCAACTTTGGGATCGCATACGTTCAAAAGGGAGCAATATCCGCGAAGCAAGAGGAGAAGCTTTCTAATAATACTATTTAAAGTTTTAATAGGAATGATAA
>CAYTYA010000095.1:0-5671 GCA_964442015.1 uncultured bacterium | reverse complement strand
ACAACCTTTTCATCTTGATCCAATAAAATAATCTCATCATCACTATTTGCTAATGCAAATGATGCATAGGTATAATCAGAAACATAACCACCATTTACACTTTCATTTCCATTTCGGCCTAACACCATATACTGTCCTGGTTGGATTTCAATACTAGAACTGATTACATGCGAGTCGCTTCCTCCATCCATAATAGTCCATCCATTCAAATCAATTGTAATAGAATCCATATTAATAATTTCAAACCATTCTCCATACGCATCAGATACGGCAGAAGGATTTGGCATTACTTCCGAAATAACTACATGATAATCTGATCCATCTCCGCTTGGAAACTGAAAATCAGCAAACACAGGTAAATGATCAGATGCTGCATGTAACGCATCGGCCATTTCTTCACTTACAGCGCTATTTGTACCACTATTAATTGCTTGATTGAAATGCGCACCATCATTTCCCAAGACCATATATGAATTTTCAACATAGGTCATTTCATAGGTTTCTTCCATTACAGAAGAAGAAGCAAATATCCAATCAAACCTATCATCCATTCCACCATTTGCTCCACCTCCAAATTGTGTAGTTCTAGGAGATTGAGTATGTACATCAGAAAAAGAGCTGTTATTATGCCAATGACCAATGCGATTAATAGGATCAAATAGTTGACCAACGGTGTTATCTCCAGCAACTGTTAGCATATCAAATGCAGGCTCTGATGTGGAACTATTGCTATAAATATTAAAATCACCACATACAATAAAATGGATTCCTGATGATAAATTATTCAAATAATTACGTAGGATTGTAGTCTCTGCAAGACGTTCCTGCGCATTACTTTGTCCAGAGCTTGCTTTCAAATGGACTCCATACACACGGAATTGCACCGAAGATTCTACATGTTCGAGCACCCATTCCACCACATCCCTTGTCCCTGATCCTTGGGCTGTACTTATGATAGATGTACTGATGTAATTGAAATATTGTGGCTTATAATATAATGCAATATCTTGACTTGCAGACTGATTAGTAAATTCAGCACCCATCCATTCATTTGGTTGGATAATATTTAATACATCACTTAAAAAATGATTATATCCATTATCTGCATTCACCTCCTGGCATACAATAATATCTGGTTCAATCTCATTAATAATTAATTGGTAATGTGGTTCTCGATCATCCTCATCATCATAATTCAATAGATTGTATGTTAAAATTGTATGATGAGACTGAGATAGAATACTGTTTACTATAACATAACACAGTATAAAAAAATATTTTATATACATTATTATAATTCTACCTGTATTGATCCGATTCCAATGCCACGATGATTTTGTAATTTGATATTATGATAAGTCTGTAGCGCTTCTAATTCTTTTTCATTAATTAATTTTAGTTCTTTCAATATTGCAATTGTTGCTGCTGGATTGCAACGCTGGTTTCCATCAATTATCTTTATTGCTATACCATACGAATCGCCTTTAGAGGTTCGAATTCCAATTCCTCGGACTCCCTCTCCACCAACTTTGGTAACGGCATTTCCATTCATTGCTTTAATAAAATCTGTATCAAATCGATCTTTACCAGCAATATGATATGGATTAGATATGGCGGCATCGTATAATATATTCAATTCATCATAATTAGTACTGGCAAATTTTTGATACATAAGAGCAAGGTTATATAATGGTAGAAAAGGAACGGGTGCGCTACAGCCATCAATAGCAATAGGGAATTCTTCTAATTCCGAAAAATGTTTTACCTGTTCAATTATTTTCTTTTGTACAGGATGATTTTCATCCGTATATCCTTTGGGATCTTCTTGTAGATAATTAGCTAAAGACAGCATGCCTGCATGCTTTCCACTGCAATTATTATGTAACGCATTTGGTTTCTCATCTTTGTATAATAATTCCTTTTTGGTATCCTTATCATATGGAGAATGAGAACCACATTCATAATATGATATATCATAACCAATTTTTTGTAACATACTCATTGCGGTATTTACATGTATATCCTCGCCATTGTGTGATGCACACATAAGGGCAATTTCTTCATTAGTAAAATTGAAATGTTTAACAGCACCAGCCTTCACGGACGCAGAAGCTTGAAACGGTTTTAATGCAGAACGCACGCAGGTTAAATAATGGGAATCACCATTACTATAAACTATTTCACCTTGTTCATCCACAACTACAACAAATCCAACATGCATACTTTCAATAAAATCGCCACGATGAATTTTACATAGAACTGGCACAGACTATTTTACCGCAAAGGAAGCAAATTGAAATTTAAATCCATTCTTTTTTAATTTCGGGATCTCTTCTTTTAATACTTGAAGGGTAAACTTTTTTGCATGACCAATACCTATCGCGCTTCCTTTGGACTCTGCTTTATCAGCTAGCTTGTATAGTTGATTTCGAATTTTGTTTGCATCATTATCATTATCAAGAAATACGTGTCTTCTTGCTGTAGGAACACCTCTTGAACGCATAATATATTCCGCAACTGTTAGAGAAGTGGTTCGACTATCAACAAAATATCTTCCATGACGTTTTAATACATTGCTTACAATATTCATTATTCTTTTATCCGTAGTTGCTTTTGACCCCTGGTGATTATTTAACCCTACCGCTTCTGGAAATTCAGAAATCACATTTTCTATTCTTTGTTCAATCTCGCTACTAGTCATAGACTCAGTTAGTATATAATCTAGCTCACCATGAGTATCAGCAGTGGATTCCATTGGCATATGAATAATAATCTCATAGCCGCTATTATATGCTTTTTCAGAGAATAATTTGCTGTTTTTGTGGCCTGGTATTACAGCAAAAGTTAAATCTGCATCAATAGTTAAAAATCCTTCAGATACTTCATCATTTCTATATCCAAAATCATCAATGATGATGATGATATGGCCACGGGTTATTTCTTCAACAATAGAGGTTGATTGAGGAATAGGTACCATAGGAATATTGGGCTCTTCAGATCGTGAATTCAATACAAGAAGTATACAAATAGATAATAATACAATTATTAAAACAAAAAGGATTTTTAAACGATTAAACAGCATTATGGTAATTTTATTGATATATCAAGCATTTGCGGAAGACCTAAATGTTGAGATCCAATCTGAATCCCATAATGGAAATTTAACAATCCCAACTGAATCCCAAACCCACCAGAAACCACTGTTACTTCTTTTGAAGTCTGTGTTCCAAAACGAATAACGAACTTTTCAAATTTTGTTTCACTAGCTGCTCGTATAATTGTCCCATCAACAAGGGAAGATTGTTCCGCTGATAGACAAATTTTATGCCCCCATTTTGATCTAGGAAATTGATAAGAAAGTGCTGATAAAAAACGAAGAGGAAGAGTTGGGTTATAACTATCTGTATTATTGATAAATCCTGTATTTAATATAGAAAATCCCAAATCAATATTCTTGCCAAACGCACGTGTTATCCCTCCATCAAAAGTCATTCCAGAAACATTTTCTGTATATAATTGAATTAATATATACCGAAGGGTTGCTCCAACTGTTATCGCCCCATAGGTTTGCGAGTAACTAGTAGCTGCTGCAAATGAACTGGAGCTAAAAGTAGCTAGTGGATCATCTGTTGGCCGGTTACTTCTAAGCTCAAGATCGCTAACCCCCATATGTCTCATATTAAAACCAATATTGCCACGACCTAATTTTGATGATAAAGAAAAGGATGAGTTTGAAATATTATTTAACCATGATCCATAAGAAATATTCATTGCAACTCCCTGGGTAGGGGAATGAAGCAATGCAGGGTTATTTACAGTTAAACTTCCAAAAAGAGGACTGGGGCCGAATGCTAATTCAATTGCGCTTGATGGAACAGATAAAAATTGTGTCCCCAGACTGTAACCAAAATTAACAATAATAAATAAATATAAAATATATCTAGAAATTGAAAGCATAGGTGAACACATGAATTAATCCTTGAGAAACTGAATGCGGTTCCACAACAACAGCATAATCAAAAAATGCATCATTTTTTTTCAAAAAAGTAAAATTCAATCCTGCTCCGAAAGAAAATCTTGAATTACCAAATCCACCGCGAATAAAATATTTCTCTGAAAAGCTATACTCTGCACCCAATCTTAGTCTTGTGCCTAATATCTCTTCCTGATTAGCCACAACTCCAATATCTCCTACAATATAAATTTGTTGAAAAGTAAATGTTGATCCAAACTGATACATCGTTGGAAAAGATTCTTTATATATGCGACCTTCTCCTTCAAGGACCTGCCCAGTATTCCATTGATAATTAGTATTGAAATCCTTAATCACAAAAGCAAAGTTCAATTTTTCTTCCGAAAGCAACATAAACCCAATATCAAACCCAGTCCCTTTTCCAGCTAATTGACTTTCATTCATTGGAAGTTGATGGTTTAGTATTTTCACATTAATACCAAGAGAGAGCCAAGGGGTAATTCTTTGCGCAAAGCTAATAAATATTGCATCTTCACTTGTTGAAAGCTGTTGTGTCTTATAACCAGAAGTTGAGCGACCTTGTATGTCATCAACTCCACTACTTATCCATGCCACACCTAATCCTGCGGTAGGAGGCAAATTAGAAGAAATACTTGACATCATTAGCCTTCTATCAAGATTCAATGAATGATAAGAAAACCCAATTTGTCTTTTATCAATGAATGCTAAAGTTGCTGGATTATGATACGCAGCAAAACCTTGATCAATTTCTGCCGTAAAAGCACTGCCCATAGATAATGACCTAGCAGAAGTCCCCATTCGCAAAAAAGCACCTGAATAACTTGCATAGTCTGATCCATCAGTCGATGAAAATAAAATGATAACTATTATGATATAATTTCTCATCTATTTCACCACAATCAGTTTCACCCAATGAGGTGATGGTTTGCTACTTTGGCCTTCAGGGTATGTTAGCTTTACAAAATAAACTCCATTATGAACATAAGATCCTTGTTGATCTCGACCATCCCATTTTAATGTACCCGTGGATGAAACACGTTTATCAAATGATGTAGCAAAAACTTTTTCCATTGCAAAATTATATATATCTATATCAATAACAAATGTACCGGACCATTCATTTGTATGAAAGCGCACATACCCATTATCACTACGTATATTATGCGTATATGGAGAAAAAGGGTTTGGGTAGGCATAATCCTCATTAACATCATACTCTGCACGAAAAATTTTCCAATTCAACCCATCAAGATCGTATGAATGAGCGGCACCATCTCCAGTTCCTATCCAAATGGAGCTATTACCATAATATGAACGATTGTCAAATGCCACACTATATACTTCATCTGCCAAAACTTCATCTAGATCATATATAGCTGTATTTAAAACAGGAATTGCCTGATGTGCTGGCTTATATAGTGCCCAGTTAATTCCATCTTCTGTTTTCCAAAGACCATTTGCTGATGCAGCGAACACTAAAGAATCAAATGAAGCAATATTATAAATTCTTTCACCTAATAATGCTGTATTCCATGATAAACCATCATCTATTGTATAGCTTAATCCACGCTGTTCCGTTGGGTCATCTGCATTGACAGTGGCTGCCCATATAATTCTTTTTCCATTCAATCGCTGAATTTCTAATCCAACAACAAAATTGCCAGATAAATTATCCAT
>CAYTYA010000094.1:0-5747 GCA_964442015.1 uncultured bacterium | reverse complement strand
GTAGAAGTAGCGATGTTTCATTTCAAATTAATTATAATGATTTAACATTTTTCCCCGGAGTTAAAGAACTGGCTAATAGCGGGATTGTTCCTGGGGGATCAAAGAGAAATCTATTGCATGCAATGCAGTTTACTAATTTCTCAGATTCAATAACTGAAGTTGAAAAATTAATGGTGGCGGATGCACAAACATCTGGTGGGTTATTAGTTTCCTTATCTAAACATAAAGCAAAAGAATTCATTGAATATTACAATAACAAATCTCCTATTCCAGCTATTCAAATTGGCTCCGTACATGATAGGAAAGAAGACATAATCACTATTTCTTAATAACTTGTATATATCAATAGGTTTAGTGTAATATACCCGACAAAATATATCGGATATAATTATGCTCAAACTAACAAGAAAAGTTGAATATTCTCTAATTGCCCTTCGACATATGCAGGGAAAATCTATTGATGCAATATCTTCAACAAAGGAAATTGCTAATCAGTATAATATCCCCTTAGAAATATTGGCAAAGACATTACAGCATATGGCAAAAGAAAATATAATTGAAGCGATCAATGGTCCTCGCGGTGGTTATCGTATTAAAGCAAAACTCAATAAAATTAATCTTGTTGAATTTTTTGAAAAAGTAGAAGGTCCACTAGGTTTAAGTGATTGTTTTTATGATACCAATTGTATGCAAATTGAATTCTGTAATATCCGCACGCCTATACAACGTATAAATAATAATATGATTAATATGTTCCGCAACATGAGTGTTCAGGACGTAACAAACTAATAAAAAATGAAAAAATTAATACAAGAAGATATTATAAGTGTTTTGAAGCAGTGTTATGATCCTGAGATACCTGTTGACCTTTGGAACTTGGGATTAATCTATGACATAGCATTTGATGACAAAGCAACCAAGCCTACAAACGTAGAAATCACTATGTCACTTACTACACCTGGTTGCGGCATGGCTGATCAAATGGCAGATGATATTACACAAAAAGTGGAATCACTTGATGGGGTAAATAAAACATCTGTTATAGTAACATTTGATCCAGCATGGAAACCAGAAATGATGACCGATGATGCAAAAGAAAAACTTGGTTTTTACCCAACACCTGCATCTTCGGAGTCATTGGAAAATTTAGAATGGGAGTAATCTAATGGAAACTAAAGAAAAAGAATTAAAAGAGTTTAGCTCTGCATCAATATCTGTCACGCCTGAAGCCTGCGAAAGAATAAAAAAGGCTATGAAGCTAGAAGATAAAGAAGGGTGGGGATTGCGCATGTCTGTAGAGCAGGGAGGTTGCTCGGGTATGAGCTATAAGATGACATTTGATGAAAAACGAAGTAAAAACGATAAAGTTTTTGAGAGCAATGGTTTAAAAATATTTTGTGATATAAATAGTTGGCTATATGTTCGCGGTATCGAAGTGGACTTCTTAGATGACATGCTCAATGGCGGTTTTAAAATAAATAATCCAAATGCAAATCGTTCCTGCGGTTGCGGCACAAGCTTTTCAGTCTAGAGAAACCAATTGAAATCAAAGAATAAAACCATTGAGGAGTTTACTTCTCAGGACTATCAATACGGATTTGTTACTGATATAGAGCAAGACACAATTGCTCCGGGTTTAGATGAAAACGTTGTTCGATTTATTTCACATAAAAAAGGTGAGCCAGAATGGCTATTGAATTGGAGGCTTAAAGCTTATAAGCATTGGTTGAATATGGATGAGCCCGATTGGGCCAAAGTAGATTATCCTAAAATTGATTATCAATCAATTAGTTATTATTCAGCACCAAAAGATAAATCTAATGGACCAAAAAGTCTTGATGATGTTGATCCTGAACTAATCAAAACATATAATAAACTTGGCATACCTTTAGAGGAACAAAAAATGCTTTCCGGTGTAGCTGTAGATGCTGTATTTGACAGCGTTTCAATTGCAACAACTTTCAAAAAAGATCTAGAAAAAGAAGGTGTTATATTCTGTTCATTCTCAGAAGCAGTACAAGATCATCCAGAACTAGTAAAAAAATATTTGGGTTCTGTAGTCCCCTACACAGATAATTATTTTGCAGCTCTTAATTCTGCTGTATTTAGCGATGGAAGTTTTGTTTACATCCCAAAAGGTGTGCGTTGTCCAATGGAACTATCAACATATTTTAGAATTAACGCAATGAATACTGGCCAATTTGAACGAACATTAATTATAGCTGATGACAAAAGTTATGTTAGCTATTTAGAAGGTTGCACAGCTCCAATGCGTGATGATAATCAATTGCATGCTGCTGTAGTGGAATTGGTGGCTAATAAAGATTCTGAAATCAAATATTCTACTGTTCAAAACTGGTATCCAGGGGACCCGGAAACAGGTAAAGGCGGCATATATAATTTTGTAACAAAAAGAGGTATATGTGCTGGAAAAAATTCAAAGATATCATGGACGCAAGTTGAGACTGGATCAGCAATAACCTGGAAATATCCTAGCTGTATACTAAAGGGTGATAATTCTATTGGTGAATTTTATTCAGTAGCAGTTGCAAATAACTTTCAACAAGCAGACACTGGTACAAAAATGATACACATCGGTAAGAACACAAATAGTACAATTATTTCAAAAGGAATTTCAGCTGGAAAAGGCCAGAATACGTATCGAGGCCAGGTTAAGGTTATGAAAAATGCTGATAAAGCCAGAAATTATTCTCAATGTGATTCAATATTAATTGGAAGCAATTGCAGTGCTCATACTTTCCCATATATAGATGTTCGAAACCAAAATGCGCAAATGGAACATGAGGCATCAACTTCTAATATTGGTGAAGATCAATTATTTTATTGCAACCAAAGAGGTATTTCTAATGAAAATGCGGTATCTCTAATTGTTAATGGTTTTTGTAAAGAAGTATTTAGAGAGCTGCCAATGGAATTTGCAGTAGAAGCACAAAAACTTATGGAAGTAAGTCTTGAAGGAAGCGTTGGATAAACAAATGTTGGAAATAAAAGATTTAAAAGCCGCCATTAAAGGAAAAGAAATCTTAAAAGGGATCAATCTTAATGTAAATAATGGTGAAATACATGCAATAATGGGTCGTAATGGCTCTGGAAAAAGTACTCTAGCAAATATTATCGCTGGTCGTGATTCATATGATGTGACTAGTGGAGACATTCTATATAATAACAAAAGCATATTAAATGACACACCTGAAGACCGTGCATTGGAAGGGATATTTATGTCATTTCAATATCCAGTTATTATTCCAGGTGTAAATAATACTTATTTTCTTAAAGCTGCTTTAAATGCAAAACGTAAACATCAAGGAAAAGCTGAGTTAGACGCTGTTGAATTTTTAGATTTGATCCGAAAGAAATTGCAGGTTGTTGGCATGGAAGAAAAGTATCTACACCGCGCAGTAAATGACGGGTTTTCTGGTGGAGAGAAAAAGCGTAATGAGATTTTACAAATGATAACACTTGAGCCAACCTTGGCTATTCTTGATGAAACTGATTCAGGCCTAGATATTGATGCACTTAAAATCGTAGCTGAAGGTGTCAATAATTATCGACAAGATGATCGTGCAATTGTTATCATTACACATTATCAAAGAATTCTTCAGCACTTGGAAGCAGACCATGTTCATGTATTAATAGATGGTAAGATAGCAAAATCAGGCGGTGAAGAACTAGCAGAAACACTTGAAGAAAAAGGATATGGTTGGTTAGATAATTAATATGAAATTTTTAGAAAAAGAAATTAAGAACTCACCACTATTTGGATTTGATAAATCTGACAATGTTAAATCATTGCAATTGGATGCTTTTAAAGAATTTAATAGATATGGATTACCAGATAAAAGTTGGGAAGATTGGAAATATTCAGATTTTTCATTACTTAATAATATGTCTTTCCGTTTTGGATTAAGAAAAAATATTTCCATCTTACCATATCCATTTCCAAAAATTAAAGATTCTAATCAAATAGTTTTTTTTAATGGTTATTATCAAAAAGACCTTTCTTCTATAAGTGATAAAATTTCTATTGAAACAATTGATCAGACGTATAAAGAAAACCCAGAATTAATCCATAAGATATTTTCTCCAAAGACAAATCCCTTTCACAATATTAATTCAGCAATGATCAACACAGGCTTAACAATTATTATTCATGATAATGAAATTATTAATGAACCCATACATATTATCAACTACACTTCTGATATAGATGAACCAATAATGAATCATCCCTTGTTTATTATGAAAATAGGTAATGGCTCTGAAGCTTCGATTGTTGAACATTATTACGGATCAACAAATAAGAAGTATTGGGTAAATGCTGTAACAAAAATAGAATTACAAAAGAATTCATCCTTGAATCACATTCGACTACAAGAAGACGCAAATAGCTCCTATCATATTGCTGATACAGAGTATATATTAGAAAAAGATGCTCAATTAAGTGCCTTTCATTATGCATCCGGTGCAAGTTCATACCGACAAAATATCAATGTGAATCTAAATGATATTGGTGCTTCATCATCGATGAATGGCCTTTGCCTTTCAAAGATAAAGCAAAAACACGATCATTTTATTACAGTAAATCATTTAAAAGAAAAATGCACAAGTAATCAATTATTTAAATATGTACTGTCAGATGATGCATTGGGGATTTTTAATGGAAGAGTAATAGTAAAAAAAGATGCGCAACAAACAGATGCTAAGCAATCGACAAGAAATCTTTTACTTAATGACAAAGCTGCTGCTCATTCTAATCCACAGTTAGAAATTTACGCGGATGATGTTAAATGCTCTCACGGTTCTACAACTGGACAATTAGATAAGAATGCTATATTTTATATGAGATCACGTGGAATTGATTTTAAAACTGCACATTTATTACTTGTTAATGGATTTGCAGCAGAGACTTTGGAAATAATTTCTAATAAAAATATTAATAAGTACGTCAATGATCAATTATCTTATTGGTTAGAAAATACAGGTATTACAAAATGAATAATATTCATAATAAGATGGAAGAGATTAAAAAAGAGTTCTCTATCTTTGAAGATGAACGAGATAAATATATATATCTAGTAGATATTGCAAAAAAATCTCCTGGAATTAATCCTCTTGAACAAAATGATGAAAATAAAGTATATGGATGCACTTCTCAAGCTTGGATAATATCTGAACATAATTCTGATATGTTATATCATTTTCATACAGATTCTGATGCAATGATTGTAAAAGGACTTCTATATATTCTTCAACGATTATTTAATGGGCAAAACAAAGAAGATATTTTATCAATAAACGGGGACAGCATTTTAAAAGAATTAGGCTTAGGAAATTCTATTAGTAGCCAAAGAACAAATGGTTTTGGAGCTGCCATTCACAAAATTCAAAATGAATTACTAGATAAATAATGATTAATCCTACACATATAGATGAACAAGTAACTCTCTCTCGTGATGTGGATGTAATAACAATACCATTTGGTACGAAAACAATTTTAAAAAAGGGAGAAAATGGACATATAACGCAAGCCTTAGGCGGAAGTTATACGGTAATGATTGGTGGAAATCTATTTCGAGTAGATGGTAAAGATGCTGATGCTATTGGAAAAGAAAAATCTGAAGAAATACAAAAGTCAGATAATACTCATGATAAAGAAATAAATGAAAAGGCCGTATGGGATGTAATGAAAACTTGCTATGATCCAGAAATACCAGTTAATATAGTTG
>CAYTYA010000093.1:0-5888 GCA_964442015.1 uncultured bacterium | reverse complement strand
AAAAGCAATGGCTCCATATTCAAACTATAAAGTTGGTTCAGCTGTATTAACAGAATCAGGTAAAATATTTGGTGGTTGCAACGTGGAATCTAGTAGTTATGGTCTGACTTGTTGCGCAGAAAGAATAGCGCTTTATAATGCAATATCTAATGGTTATACAAAATTTACTGCATTAGCAGTTGCGACTAAAAATGGGGGTAATCCTTGTGGTGCATGTCGACAGGTTATTTGGGATCTTTGTGGAGAAATATCGATATATATCACTGATATTTCTGGAAATATTAAGAATAGAACAAGTTCGGAATTGTTACCAAATGCATTTGATAAAGGCTTATTATGAAAAAAAAAAATAATTTTGGATGTATAGAAGTGATATGTGGAAATATGTTTAGTGGTAAAACTGAGGAACTTATAAGAAGATTAAGAAGAGCAAAAATTGCGAGATTAAATGTTAAAATTTTCAAACCAAAAATTGATACTAGATATGAAGAAGGAAATATTGTTTCTCACAATCAATTAAAACTAAAATCCTTTATTGTAGAGTCAACATCCGAAATATATGATCTTGCAAACGATGCTGATGTTATTGGTGTTGATGAAGCCCAATTCTTTGATGATGATATAATCAATGTTGCAAAAAACCTTTCCTCAAAAGGAAAAAGAGTGATTGTAGCAGGTTTAGATACTGATTTTAAAGGAGAACCATTTGGCCCTATGCCAAAATTAATGTGTGAATCAGATTTTTTAGATAAACTTCAGGCAATATGCGTCAAATGTGGAAATCCCGCTTCATATACACAAAGGCTTTCTAAAGATGATAAACAAGTAGTCATTGGAGAAACAGATATATATGAGGCACGATGTAGGCACTGTTATTCAGAACCAGATTAATTTATGGATCATCTAATAGGCATTCTTGGTATTATTGTTTTATTAGCAATTGCCTTTGCTCTTTCTAATAATAGAAAACAGATAAATATGCGTATTGTTTGTTGGGGTCTAGGGTTACAAGCTATCTTCGCTATATTTATTTTAAAAACACCCATAGGTAGCCCATTATTTGGTTTTCTTGATAAAACTATCCGAAAACTGATTAGTTTTTCAGATGCAGGAAGTGATTTTTTATTCAAATCTTTTGTACCCGATGTGGGCTACCATGTTGCCATGGTCAACTTTGCTTTTCGAGCTTTGCCAACCATTATTTTCTTTTCCAGCCTTATGGCTGTTTTATATCACTTTGGTATAATCCAAATGTTTGTCAAATGGATAGCTAAAGCTATGCAAAAAACCATGGGCACCAGTGGTTCGGAAACATTAAGTGTTTCCGCTAATATTTTTGTAGGTCAAACCGAAGCTCCACTCATTGTGCGTCCGTTTATCCAACAAATGACAAAATCAGAGTTGATGGCCGTGATGACTGGTGGATTTGCAACCGTTGCTGGTGGGGTATTGGCGATTTATGTTATGTGGTTAACAGACATTCCGGGAATTGCCGGTCACTTATTAGCGGCATCAGTCATGTCTGCGCCGGGAGCACTTGTGGTGGCAAAAATTATTTATCCTGAAACGGAATCATCAGAAACGATGGGAGACCTGAAAATCAATATTGAGCAAAAAAGTACGAATGCAATGGAAGCATTGGGAGATGGAGCAACCAGCGGATTAAAACTAGCGGCAAATGTTGCAGCTATGCTGGTAGCTTTTGTATCCCTCGTTGCCATGATTAACTACCTCCTAGGTTTCGCAGGTACATCTATGGAATCAATCCTTGGTTTTATATTCATGCCCTTGGCATGGACAATGGGCGTTCCGTGGTCAGAGGCCGGGACATTGGGAACACTTATGGGAAAGAAAATCGTATTTACTGAACTGATTGCCTATGGCGACTTGAAAGAATTAATGTCCACAGGAGCCATAACAGATCGGACAGCCATTATTGCAAGTTATGCTTTATGCGGGTTTGCCAATTTTGGTTCTATCGGTATTCAATTAGGCGGAATAGGAGGTATGGCGCCGGAACGAAAGAAGGACCTCGCTAAACTAGTTACAAAAGCTATGGTGGGTGGTGCTCTTGCATCTTGGCTTACAGCAACCATTGCAGGGTTGTTGATTTAAGCGTATTATTAGTATAAGGTTTTTACCATGCGTTTTATATTTATCGGTCCACCGGGCGTTGGAAAAGGAACTCAGGCCAAGCTGGTCAAAAAATATTTTGGCATAGTTCATTTATCAACTGGAGACATATTGCGAGCAGAAATAGCTCAAGCCACCCCTCTTGGAATTAAAGCTAAATCTTATATTGATAAAGGACATTTAGTCCCAGATAATGAATTATTAGATATAATGAGTAAAAGATTAAATGAAGATGATGCTACAAAAGGATATCTGTTAGATGGCTATCCAAGAACAATCCCTCAAGCTGAAGGATTAGATAATTTTCTGGATGAAATGAATCAAAAAATCCATGCTGCAGTATCTATTGAGCTTGATGATGAATCCATAATCAAAAGATTATCAAGCAGAAGGTTTTGTAATGAATGTGGAAATATTACAAATTTGCTTTTTAATCCACCCAAGATAGATGATCAATGTGATAAATGTAGTGGCCTACTTCTGCAAAGATCAGATGATAGCAAGGAGGTAATAATTGAAAGGCTTGAGGTATATAATAAGCAAACAGCGCCATTGCTAGAATATTATCAAGAAAAACATCTGATAAAGAAAATTGATGGTAGTGGGAACATAGATAATGTTTACCAACTTATTCTAAAGGCTCTTGGATAACTATGTTACGCATTGGATTAACTGGTGGAATAGGTACTGGAAAAAGTACTGCTAGTAAAATTCTTAAAGAATTGGGCGCATTCATATTTGATGCTGATAAAGAAGCAAAAAAAATACTATTATCGAATGAAACAATAAAGAGTGAATTAATTTCTGAATTTGGTACTGATATAATGACAGTTGATGGTAATGTTGATAATAATAAATTAGCACGAGTTGCATTCCAAGACCAAGACCATCAACTAACATTAAATACGATAGTTCATCCTTATGTTTTTAAAGAAATTGATAAAAACTTTGATAAAGAACTAGATGGCGGCAAACACGATATTTTTGTAGTAGATGCTGCTCTAATATACGAGTCTGGCGCTGACACCCATATGGATTATGTAATTGTAATTACAGCATTAATTAAAACGAGAATGGAGCGTGCATTAGCCAGGGAAACCCTTAGTAGAGAAGAAATCTTAAAGAGGATGGATTTACAATGGCCTGAAGAAGATAAAACATCATTAGCGGATTATGTAATACATAATGATGGATCTGAAGAAGAACTTAGAAAAAATATAAATGACATTTATACTGAACTAGTATAAAACTCTTATCGTATTAATCTTCTTAAAGCGCGCGGTTTATCAAATATTTCTTTTAAAATAATTGCTTTTTTTACTTTATTATTATCACTCAATATAGAATTAACTAAAAAATCAATATTCTCATTCTCTGTTGTCTTTATTCTGTATTCCTTATGTATGGGTTTTAGGCTCTCTTCAGATACATCTTCAAAAACTGTTCTAGATGTTTCTTCAGATGGTGTTGTTTCTATTTCTTTATTAATGTCATCTTCTTGTATTTCATGCTCTTCACTTTCTTCTTCAACATCATCTAAGTCCAAAAATTCTTTTCCATAGCTCTTTAACTGATCAAAGAAGTCATCCATTGTTTCTGGTTCATTTTCTTTAAAATCACTATTATCAGAAACAGTATCCTCGAAATCTAATTTATTACGAGCAACTTTTTGTTGTCTCCTCTTCATTAAAGAAGATAGAAAATAAAGCGCTGCAATAAATAGCCAGTAAGCTATTCCTTCCATCTATTTCTCTTCAGATCCTGGTTGAGAAGTTGAATCAGACTCTTTACTTCCTGCAATAGAATCCCTCATACCGGTGTCAGCTTCAATATTACGCATATTGTAATAATCAAATACTCCTAACTTTCCTTCCCGGAAAGCTTGAGACATTGCCATTGGAACTTCGGCTTCAGCTTCTACAACTTTTGCGCGCATCTCTTGAACTCTTGCGATCATTTCTTGCTCTTCGGCTACAGCCATTGCTCTTCTAGTTTCAGCTTCTGCTTGAGCAATTCGCAAATCTGCTTCTGCTTGGTCTGTTTGCAGCTTTGCCCCAACATTTTTACCAACATCCAAATCTGCTATATCAATAGATAAGATTTCAAATGCTGTTCCTGCGTCTAATCCTTTTTGTAATACTGCACGAGATATATTATCTGGGTTTTCAAGAACAGCTTGATATTTTGAGGATGAACCAATAGCACTTACAATTCCTTCGCCAACTCTAGCTATTATAGTATCATCAGTTGCCCCACCAACTAAACCCGGTATATTAGTTCTTACAGTGACTCTTGCCCGAGCTTTTAATTCAATTCCATCTTTAGCAACAGCTGATAAATAACCATCTCTTGGTGCATCAATAACCTTTGGATTTACACTGGTTTCTACAGCGGCATTAATATCACGGCCAGCTAGATCAATTGCAGTGGCTGTTTCAAAAGGTAATGGAATATTTGCTTTTGCTGCAGCAATAAGAGCAGATACTATATTGGGGACTGCCCCACCTGCTAAATAATGAGTTTCAAGCATATCTGTTGTTATAGTATTTAAGCCAGATTTATGACTATTTATTACACCATCTACAACAAGTCTTGGAGCAATTTTACGAAGTCTCATTCGTATAAGATCAATAATCGTTATGCGGCCTACCCCTAAACTCACAACCGCTTGAATCCATAAGCCTAATGGGACGAAATAGAAAAATAATAGAATAAATAATAAAACAAATACCAACATTACATAACTTATCATGATATACTCCTAGTTATTCATTTATAGAAGATCTTACAACAACACGGTTACCGTCAACTGACATAATTGTAACTTGTTGATCTTTATCGACAAACTCTCCCTCTGTTACGACAAATATTTTTGTATTATTTACAAGCACCCATCCTGACGGTCTTAAATCAGAGGTTGCTAAACCAGTTTCTCCAATAAGGTGCTCCAGGCCTAATGAGGAATTATATCCGTCTTCATTACTTTGAATTTCAGGAGAAGTTAATTTCACCCAGAATTTTGTTTTTGTCATCAGTCTAAATAAAAGGATCAAAGCAAATATTGCGCCAATTAAACCGATAGTTAATCCGGTCATTGCAGCATCGTATACCTCTTGAGAAACAGGAACATCTGGTAATAATAACATATAAAGACCCCATAATATTACTACAATGCCAGCAAGTCCAGCTACACCAAATCCTGGAATCAAAAATGCTTCAACCATCAACAAACCCAATCCAACAAGGACAATAAGTAGATCTGACTTTGTTGCTAGTTTTACTATCACCGAAGCGCTTAATGATAATGTTAAACATACAGCTCCAAATGTACCTGGAATACCCCAGCCAGGGCTTTGCAACTCAAATAATATTCCTAAAAAACCAAAAGTTGTTAATAGAGAAGCAACAACTGGATTTGTTAAAAAACGTACTAAATTTTCAGACCAATTTTCTGATAAAGTCTTCACTTCCACATCAGATAACTCAATTAATTCTAATAGTTCATCAAAATCTTCTGCGGAGCCATCAGCCATTTTATATTTTAATGCTTGTTCGGTTGTTAATGTTATAAGCTTCCCTTCTTTTCTTCCCTCGAGATCGGTGACTTCTAGCGAATCACCATCAACAACTATATGGGTAAATGATAATTCTTCATCTACCATACACTTAGCAATATCTGTATTTCTATTACGATTCTCAGCTGTAGATGCCATTTCTTCCCGCATATAGCTAATTACTTTTTCTGATGCTTTATT
>CAYTYA010000092.1:0-5918 GCA_964442015.1 uncultured bacterium | reverse complement strand
TTTATTCTTTCACCTTCATCACCAATTTTTGTCATCGCTTCAATACCCATATCAATATGTAAATCAACATATTTTCTAGTAACAGCTTTATCTTTTTCTTCAGTTTTTATGCCTTCGGGTATCATAGGGGTATCACTTACTAATAGTAAAGCCCCTCTATTAATTTCATTAGCAAAGCCAGTTATGAAAATTGTAGCAGTTTCCATATCTATACCCATAACACGCACCTTTCGTAGATATTTTTTAAAATCTTCATCATGTTCCCATACTCTTCTATTTGTTGAATAGACAACACCTGTTCGATATTCTATATTTCGGTCAACTAAAATTTCGGATACATATTTATGTATTTTAAACGAAGGCATCGCAGGTACTTCTTTAGGAAAATAATCATCACTCGTTCCTTCACCACGTATTGCAGCTGTAGGTAGAATAAAATGTCCAATATCTGTATTCTTTTTTAATCCACCACATTTTCCTAAGAATAGCACACCTTTAGGTTTAATACATGATAATAAATCCATGATGGTAGCTGCATTTGCACTACCAATTCCAAAATTTATTATACTAAGGCCATCAGCGTTGATTGCTGAGGTCATCGGTCCTCCAACACCATTTACCTTTGTATCAAATTTTTCTGAAAATTTGTCAACATAATTCTGAAAATTTGTCAATAGAATCCATTTGCCATACTCTTTTGGATTCGTACCAGTATATCTTCTTAACCAATCATAGGTTATGGTATCCTTTTTATTCATAATTAGAAACCTTATTACCATCTCTATCAAGAAGAATTGGATCACCATATCCAAATTCTTTTACTTTAGAAAGTTGAGTTGTTGCATCTCCTGCAATAACGTATATCATATTATTTTCATTCAGATATTGATTAGCTAGATCACGAATTTCATCTAGGTTCATTTTTACTAGTGTTTCTTGCTGTTCTTCAATGTATGTATCTTTTAATTGAAATCGAGTCATCGAATCAAGCATATCTAACAAATTACTTAGTGTTTCAAATCTACGCGTATTTTGTTTAATGAGTAAATTTTTAGTTTTTTCTAAATCAGACTCTTCAAATGTCTTGGAGTAATCTCTTATTAATTCCCTAAAAATTTCTAATGATTCTAAGGTAACATTTGAACGTACTTGCCCATAGGCCAAGAAGGTAGATTGAAATTGGTTTTCAGATATATTTGAGTATGCTCCATATGTATATCCTTTTTCTATCCGTAATGTTTGAAAGAGCCTAGCGCTACTTCCTGCACCTAATCTATTGTTAACTACTTGAATCTTGTAATGATCAAGATCAGAGCCCTTTACGATTGGTTTTCCAATAGTGATCGCTGATTGTTTTGCGCTAGGAATATCAATAAAATACAATCTTGGCTCAGAAGGTATTTCCACATTTGAAACTTTTGGTATTTTTACTGATTCACTGTTCCAGCTGGACTCCAATTTATTTAATGCTTGTTTAGCGTTTTCCTTATTTATATCTCCAACAATATGTATATGAGCATCTTTAGGGGATATATACTTATAAAAATGATCTTTTAAATCCTTCATCGTAATTTGATTTACAGATTCTATAGTACCACCAACAGGAAACGATCTTGGATGCGATTTTCCATACAGTTGCTTTCTTAACGCATTTATACTTACTAATTGTGGGCGAGTTTTCGATTGCTTTATACTTGTTAATCGACGATTTTTTACGATATCATATGCTTCAGAATCCCATCTTGGTTGTGTAAGCATTTCAGTAACCAATGACATTGTTTGTTCTAAGTTTCTAGATAATGTATTTCCAGAAACATATAATGCCTCAAGGTCAGAAGATATGTTAATCCTGGCTCCTAATAATCCTATAGCCTCTTCTAATTCTGCAGGGGTCTTATTTTCAGTTCCTTCATTTAAAATGCTAGCCAACATAACTGAAGTACCAATTTTATCAATTGGATCTAATACTTGTCCTCCATCAATACGTAATGAAAATTGCACAAGAGGCAATTCACTATGTTCAATACCATAGATTTTCATACCATTAGATAATTGGCTTTGCCAGACATCAGGTACTTTTAACAGTGGTAAATCTCCTAATGGCGGTTCTGATCGATCATGAACAGACGCGGTTTTTTCATATTCAATGTTGGCGTCTGCATCAAACTTCTTTTCAGCATCTTGAACAATTTCTTCTTCTTTTATATATGCTTCTTTTGAACCGGTCAATATGAGTTCGGGTTCTGATTCTGGAACAACGCTTGTAATAATAGCATTTTTATTCTTTATATATTTGTTAAATACTCTTAATACATCTTCTTTTGTTACTTTTTTTATATTTTCAACGTCTTTACTAATAAACCCTGGATCACCAGCAAACTCATTATATATACCCAGTTGGAATGCTTTATCAAGTGCGCTGGATATATTATTATAGAAACCTGTTTCTTGTTTTGCTTTAATTCGTTTTAGATCTGTTTCATTTACACCATTACTATTAAAATTATCTAATCCGTTCATAATTGCTGAATATAATGTATCAAGACTTACACCTGAATTTCCTCGAACTCTAATAGTGAATTTTCCAGCTATCTCATAAGAGCTTTGACTTGCAGAAGTATTTGGCGCCAATCTTTGTTGTTCAACTATTTCTTTATAAAGAGGAGAGTTTTTTCCATCGGCTAGCAATCTTCCTAATGCACTAAGCGCATAAGAATCCTCATGAAATTCTTGAACTGTTGGGAAAGTAATTCGTATTTCTGGAAGTCGTGCAAATTTATCTAAATAGTATAGCTTGCTAGTTTCATTAAGAGTAACTAATTGAACTTCAGGATCTTCAACATTATTAGTCGATTTAATCTCACCAAACCACTTTTTTATAAGCGCTTTTGTCTCTTCAATATTAATGTCTCCAGCAACAACTAAAGTTGCGTTGTTTGGCCCGTAAAATTTATTATAAAATTCTTTTACATCATCTATCGTTGCTGCCTGCAAATCCTCTAACTCACCAATTACAGTCCAGTTATAAGGATGGCCTTTAGGATATAAAGCTTTTCGAATAATCGCATCCGTATGACCATATGCTTGATTATCTACACGTTCTCTTTTTTCATTTTTTACTACCTGTTTTTCACGCTCTAAGGCATCTTCAGTAACAGTATTAATCATGTAACCTAATCGATCAGAGTCTATCCACATTAGTTTTTCTAGCGCATCTTTAGGAACAACTTCATAGTACATTGTGCCATCGCTCCAAGTCCCGCCATTACGCGTTCCACCTAATTCACTAACCATTTTTCTATTAGCACCTCTGGGTACATTTTCAGAATCATTAAATGACATATGTTCAAAGAAATGCGCAAATCCTGTTCGGCCAGGTTTTTCACGATTTGAGCCAACATGAACTATTGTAGCTAAAGCCACTAATGGATCTGAATGATCTTCATGAAGAATTACATTCAGTCCATTATCTAATTGGTATTTTTCGTAATCAATACGAAAAGTCTCATCTTGTTTGTTGCTACAATTATTCATCAGAAACATTATTGATAAAATAATAGATAATTTTTTACACATATCATAACTCCCAAAAATCTATTTTATTATGTAAATATAATAATCGAAAATGAAGATTACCCCTACCTCGATCGTAAAAGTTAATGCATTTCTTTATCTGAACAAAAAATTGTTTAATATTTTTTTAAAATGGCTGATTAGGAAGAGAGGAGTTGTTTTGCGTAAATTTCAATTACTTAAATTAAATATCTAATTAGCAAATATTCATTAATTGAAAAAATTCCGCACAGTAATTGAACCTTTTATAATTAAAAGCGTTGATCCAATTCGGATGACTTCCGAAGAAGAACGAGTGAATGCACTTGAACAAGCAAACTATAATTTATTTAAAATTCCTGCGCATATGATCCTTATCGATTTACTAACAGATAGCGGGACAGGAGCAATGAGTAGTGAGCAGTGGGCTGGTATTATGCGAGGTGATGAATCGTATGCTGGTAGCGCTAGTTTTGAACGTCTAGAGAAAACTGCACAAGAATTATTTGGATTTAAACATATAATCCCCACTCATCAAGGACGAGCTGCAGAGCGAATATTGTTTTCAACAATATGTAAGGAAGGGAATATAATACCTAATAATACGCATTTTGATACAACAAGGGCGAATGTTGAATCTCAGGGCGCATTAGCAATTGATTTGGTAATTCCAGAAGGACTTGATCCAAGCAACACTCATCCTTTCAAGGGGAATATGGATGTTATAAAATTAGAAGAATTAATAAAAAATAAAGGCGAAGAGAATATTCCAGTTTGTTTACTTACAATTACAAATAATTCTGGAGGAGGTCAACCGGTTTCAATGGACAATATACGTTCTGTCCGCAAGGTGCTTGATATATATGGTATTCCGCTTTATTTGGATGCATGTAGGTTTGCTGAAAATGCATATTTTATAAAACTCCGTGAACCAAAATATAAAGATGCAAATGTTAAAGATATTGTATTAGAAATGATGTCCTTTGCTGAAGGGTGTACTATTAGCGCTAAGAAAGACGGTCTTGTAAATATTGGAGGATTACTTTGTACCAATAATGATTCTTTAGCTAAAAAAGAAAAGGACCTATTAATTCTTACAGAAGGATACCCCACTTATGGTGGTTTGGCTGGGCGCGATCTAGAGGCGATGTCAGTTGGGTTGAAAGAAGTTATGAATGAAGACTACCTACAGTATCGTTTAGCCCAAGCTAAATATCTAGGAGAGCATTTGATGCGTATCGGTTATGATACAATCCAACCTCCTGGCGGACATGCTATTTATATTGATGCAAAATCCACATTGAACCATATCCCAGCACTAGAGTTTCCAGGTCATGCTTTAGCTATTGAATTGTATAAAACAGGCGGTATTCGTTCTTGTGAAATTGGAACTGTGATGTTTGGAAAAATAGATAAGGCAACAGGAAAGGAAATTCCTGCTAAAATGGAATTACTTCGCCTTGCGCTTCCTAGGCGAACACATACACAAAGTCATATTGACTATGTTCTAGAAGTTGCAAAAGATGTTTTTGATAGGAAAAAAAATATTAAAGGATTAAAGATTATTGATCAACCAAAAACCCTGAGACACTTTTCAGCTTCATTTCAATTATTATAGTAAAATTATCTAATCAATAATTTTATAAGTTGTAATTTTTATTAAAAAAATCAATTTTTTTCACTTTAGCTCTTGCGCCATATATATACCCCGCTTAGTTTTTAGCTACCTATAAGATTAAAATTTGATAGAAATATAGAGTTTTAATCTTGGAGGTTGGCAAGTGAATAAGTGAATGGCTCCGGGTTGGCGTTCGGAGCCTTTCTTTTTTTATACTATCCTAATAAATGTTCCATTGCGGTTTAATATCTGTATACTTAATATTTAAATAATTTAGTTTTTTGACAATGGGGGCGACCGGTTTCGACGGGGCAAGATAATGATAAGATTGCATGCAGAGGTTCGGGATCCTCTTTAATAACCCCGGAATATCAATAAATGCCGATTACGGCTACATGGCAGCTGCTTAATTAGCTCTGCCCGCTCTGGATTGAATTTGTCTGTGGTTTAATTTAAGAGCGTCATAAACGCAGGCTGGTCCCTGGACCTGTTTACTCGAAAGGGATAAGAAACTTTGTAAACTGGTTGATATAAAGGTTGTTATTTGTCCGTTATATCAATGAGAAAAAATCAGATAACTATGTATGTAGACGTTTTATTAGCATCTGTTTCGGACGGGAGTTCGAATCTCCCCGCCTCCACTCAATTATTATAATCTGTTAATTATTGTCTCTACACCATTAATAATAAATTGAACGGCAATAACCATTAGAATTAATCCCATCATACGCTCAATAACACGCATACC
>CAYTYA010000091.1:0-5976 GCA_964442015.1 uncultured bacterium | reverse complement strand
ATGGAAGAAGGATGGAAATCCTTAATGGAAAGCTTGGAAGTCATAATTCAAGAAGAACAAAGCCCCAGAAAAACTTTTATAAAGATTTTGGTTCAGATAGCGCACAATGCAAAGCTTAGACCAAATCTTTATGAATTTCTTTTCCAGGCTCCAAAGGCAATAAATCTCACTGATTTTGATGATCAGAAGTGGAAAAAATACCAAAGTCAGCTTTATTCTATACTAAAAGGTCTGTTAGAAGATGGTATAAAACTCAAAGAATTTCCAAAACTTAATACTAATCTAATGTTTAAAGCTATTGGTGGTTTATTTACTGGATTAATCTTCTTTGGTGATGAAAAAAAGGACTCCGTATCAGAGGATGAAGTCGAAGCACTACTAAATAACTTAATTAGCAAACAGTAAGATACTTATGAAATATTTTTGTTATTTATTATTGGTATTCTACCCGGTTATCGCGGGAAATATAAATGGTATAGTATTTGATGAGATTAATGATTCTCCAATGATTGGTGCGAATGTATTATTAAGTGATCTTGAAATTGGTAGTGCAACAAATGGTAATGGTGAGTTTGTTTTTTCTAATTTGAATGAAGGAGAATATAATCTTCAAATTTCTCTTATAGGATATGAAACTTATTCAAAATCAATCACAATAAAAGAAAATGAAAATGTAAAATTAATCATATCCTTAAAAAGAGAGCCCATCATATGGGAAACAATAAATGTTGTGGGAATGTTCCCATCAAAACATTCACCTGAAATCACACAAATCATTGATAATAAAATGTTATCACAAAAAAGCATCTCTAGTATATCTGGATTGTTAAAATCAATGCATGGTATTGATCTGCAAATGGCACACGTCCATGGTCGAAATGTAAATATATCTATACGTGGTTCTTCGGATTATAAACCTGGCGGTTATAATAATAGGGTTCTTCTGCTTATTGATGGATTTCCTGTATCGATACCAAATTCAGGCGCCCCTGATTGGAACGCTATCCCTTTAGAAAATATTGATCGTGTAGAAATAGTGAGAGGTCCTGCATCTTCTTTATATGGTCATAATTCTATGGGAGGTGTAATCAATATGGTAACAAAGTCAAATACACCAAGTCGGCTATTCACTTATGATGCTGGAGTAGGAAGTTATAATAATAATATTCTGAATCTTAATTATAGTAGAGATGTAAATAACTTAAAAATTTTTACTGCTGCGGGTTATAACTATTCCAATGGACACCGATTTAATGCAAACCATAATAATATTCGAGGATCATTGAAAATTAAGAATAGTTCAAGTAATAATAAAAACTGGTCCCTATCTACTATTATAACAAAATCTAATAATGGTCAACCTGGTTTTATATACCCAGATAATCCAGGGTTAATTTCATATAGAAAGTCAGAAAGAATAAGTAGTTACGTCCAATTATTTTATTCACTCCCTGTGTTTGATAACGGTTATTTATCCTCTTCAGTTGGCTTGAATCAATTTCATACAATATATAATGATAGAAATGACACGCCGATTGAAAAAATACATGGACAGACTGCATACAATGATCAAATGCTATTGCTACGTAGTGAATACCAACATTTCTTTGATAATAAATCAATAATAACAATTGGTACAGAATTCGGAAATGATCAATCAAAAGCTGATGTAATTAATTCAATTTATACTCAGCCTACTCAACGCACATTAGCATTGTTTGGTCAATTAAAGAAAAATATAAGCTCTCTATGGAAAATAGATGTTGGAGTACGATATGATTATCGTTGGGTGCGAGGTGGAAAAAAATACCCAAAAAAAATATTTGAAGCTATCTCTCCAAAGTTCAACCTTTATTTTCAATCCGCCCCAACTAAACAATACCACCTATCTATAAATCGCGGATTCAGAGCTCCTTCAATATCTGAACTTTTCTTAGAGCATGAAAGCAGCTATGGATTGCAATTTCGAGGAAACTCGGGATTACAACCAGAATATTTAACTGCAGCAGAAATTGGTTTTAAAAATCGTACCAACCAAAATTTTACATGGTTCACAAATATATTCTATAATTATTATAATGATATGATTGATTTTGTTTATTCGATCCCTGTAGAATCATTAAACCGAACAAATGTTAAAGGACATGGTCTTGAACTAGGTGGAGATTTTGATCTACCATTTAATATAGCAAGATTAGAAGTCAGTTATTCATACTTAGATATGATAGATATAAAGAATATAGATATGCCAATTCTTTATAGATCAAATCATAAAATAAATTTTTCTATTAATAGAAAAATTTTTAATAATACAAATATTTCTCTGTTTTGTAATTATAAAAGCTCACAAAAATATGAAGATTTCTTAAGCGATGATCATCCTGTCATTAATAACATATTTCGCTTCCCAATTAAAAATATACCGGAAACTATTATTTTTGATTTACAGCTCACAAAAAGGATTAATTCTTATAAGATAACAGGTATAATTAGAAATATTCTCAATAAAGAATATGTTTTGATACAACACTATCCTATGCCTGGTAGAACCTGGCAATTAAATTTTTCAAAACAACTTAATTAATTATATAAAGGATCAACAAACAATGAATAGAGTATTATTAAGACTACTAAGCGCATTGCTGCTCATTATTACTATATCTTGTGAAGATGACGAAGCTAATAATGATGAAATCTTAGCTGAATCTGGATCAATATATGGTAAAGTTACCTTTAGTGGAACTTGGCCAGATACTGGATCAGTATTGCTTTCATTAAACACCACATATCCTCCTCAAGGACCGCCAGCAGGTTTCGAATATCTATCATTAGAAATAGTATTAGATACTGAATATGTATACTCATTCAGTAACCTTTCATTCAGAAACTATGAAGCAGTGTCCATTACATATTGGCCAGATGATTATCCTAATGGATCTTATAGTACTTTAGGTGGCCATTTTGAAGACATGCCAATTACTCAAGAAAACCCACAAATAGAAATAAACTTTAATGCTGATTTTTAATAATGTTATAATATAACTGATATTCTTTTATAATCCTGTTTTATCCAATACAAGGGTTATTTTTTTCCATATTTTTGCTTTCATTAGCACAAAGAAGTAAATTACCTAAATCCGAGAAAAATATTTTAGGGGTAGTTAACTATGTATAAAGCAAAATTAAATATTATATATCCTTTCCTTTTATTAGTAAATATGAATCTTACTGCTAGTGATGATGACAGTTTATATTTTCAATTTGAGCCTGATTCAGTCGATCTAGAAATTGGGGACTCTTTGAAAGTTAAAGTATCGCTACTAAGAGAAGATGGCTCTTTATCAAAAAACCAATTTCTATTAACAGGCGAATGGGGATCTGTTGAAGTAAAGCCTTGGATCAGTAATCCAGATGGAATAGCCAATGTTCAATTAAAAGTGTTTAAATCGGGATCATTTAATCTGAACGCTTCCAATATTACAAATGATCGATTTAAAAGGGTCCGCGGCAACATGCCCATTTCTGTACCTGCTCCTCCAATTGAAACAGTTGAATTTATAGACCCCCCAAGCACTGCGTATGAAGGAACAAGAATAAAGTTTTTGACAAAAGTTTTAGATCAAGCTGGAATATTAAGAAATGATATTGATCCAACTTATGAATCATCGAATGAATCAATAGCTAGTTTTGATGAATTTGGAAACCTCTCAATCAATCAAAGAGGCCGAGTTCAACTTACTGTTTCCATAAATAATCAAAGATATAAAAAAATATTTTCAAAAACTGAACTGAGAGTCTTAAGAAATCCAGTAAGAAAAATTGAACTATCAATTGATGAACGTCTATATCGCACAGGCGATGTAATAACTTTGAATGCAAAAGCAAAAACTGCTTCAGGCAAAGAAATAACAGATGTTCCTATAGAATTTTCATTTACAGGAAAGGCAAATTATGGCATAGGCCTCCCAGCAAGTGGCGTAGTTACGCCTAAGGGTAAATTTGTTGCTGAAAATCCTGGAGAATACACTATTTATGCAACTTCAAGCGGATATACTTCATCTATCACTGTAAAAATAAAACCTAGAAATATTCAAAAGCGTGCAGAACTAATTGGGCATGGGCTAATTACAGATGTTTTTACATCTGATCTATGGGTATGGCAAGGTGTTGATGAATTTAGTGGTAGAGATTTTGCTGTTACTGGAACATGGGAGGCAAATGGAGAGGCTTATTTTTGGGAGGTTACAGATCCATCAAATTTAGTTATAATCGATACAGTAACAGTAGATGCGCGGACAGTAAATGATGTAAAAGTTTCTGCAGATGGACGTATAGGAGTTATAACTAGAGAAGGCGCCTCAAGCAGAAAGAATGGAGTAGTTATACTTGATGTAAGTAATCCATATGATGTAAAAATATTATCAGAGTTTAATGATGGTCTAACTGGAGGCGTTCATAATGCTTTTATTTATGAAAACCATGTATTCGCTGTTAACAATGGAAGGAAATATGATATAATAAATATTTCTGATCCCACTAAGCCATGGCGAGTTAATAGTTATGAATTAAATACTCCTGGACATAGTATTCATGATGTATGGATTGAAAATGGAATTGCCTATTCATCTAATTGGAGTGATGGGGTTCATGTTGTAGATATTGGAGGGTTACAGTTTTCAGAAGAAAATCGATATACCATAATGAACAACCCAATTTTACAATCAGCTGGAAAAGGCAGTATAAGGAGTCCGCTTTTAATGACATCGAAAAATGATACTACAGGTAGAAATCATGCTGCCTTCCCATTTTTAAGTCAATCAACAGGAAGTTTTTATGTAATTGCAGGTGATGAACATTTCCCCTTTGGATTAGGAGATATTCAAAACAAAGAACCAGCAAATCCAAGAGGCGGTTATCATTTTTTAAATATGAATGATTATAAAAACCCTATTGAAGAAGCAATTTACCAAGTTCCTGAAGCTGGATCGCACAATTTATGGGTTCAGGGTGATACCTTATATACAGCATTTTATCAAGGAGGATTACGCGTTGTTGATATATCAGGAGAATTACTAGGTGACTTATATAAACAAGGAAGAGAAATAGCCTTTTATTTATCTAATCATCCAGAAGGTCATATTCCAAATGCAACAATGGTTTGGGGACCACAGCCTTATAAAAATCATATCTTTTTCGCTGACATGAATAGTGGACTGTATGCAGTAAAATTGGTGGATTTTGATGAGAAAGAAGATTAATTAGTTAAAACATGATGGTTTTTAGAATACTGCTAATCATAATAATAACCTTAGGTTCAATAAAGGGAAGAGAATATTTTATTTATGTAACATCTGAATCTCAGGATGAAGTTCATCTAATTAGGTTTGATGGAAAAAAAGGGGAAATAATAAAAGATATTCCTGTTGGAGTATGGCCCTTAGAAATTGAAGGTCCTCATGGAATTACTATATCACCCGATGGAAAATACTGGTATTTGTCATTAGCTCATGGGTTTCCATATGGGCATGTATATAAATACGAAACTGGTACAGATAAACTTATTGATCGGGTGGAACTGGGGTTATTCCCAGCTACAATGCAAATTTCAAATGCAACGGGTCTCCTATATGTAGTGAACTTTAATCTACATGGTGAACATGAGCCTAGTACCATATCCATTGTTGACACTGAAGAAATGATTGAAGTAAATCGAATTGAAACTGGTGTCATGCCCCATGGCTCAAGGATAACGAATGATGGATTAAAACAGTATTCTGTAGCAATGATGTCAGGTACTTTATACGAGCTTGATGTCCTGAAATTTGAAATTAGTAGAACGTTATTTACTGGGGTAAGTAAACATAAGCATATGAAGCACACGATGGATTCCATGAATCATAAAGAAATGAAATCACATAAAATGCCGAAAGAAAAACCAACATGGGTATATCCACATCCAAATGATAAATATTTATA
>CAYTYA010000090.1:3024-6208 GCA_964442015.1 uncultured bacterium | reverse complement strand
AAGGATTAAATCTATTTCGCTCATTGAAAACTCGATGCTTTGAATGTCATAATTTCCCAACATTTAATAATCCTGATTTCAAAGCTATTGGTGTTCCAAATATAGAAAATAATGAACCTGACTTAGGTCGTGCTGAAATAGTTGGAAAGGGCTATGAAAATGCTTTTAAAGTTCCCACATTAAGAAATATTGCTTTAACAGCTCCATATATGCATAATGGGATGTTTAATACTTTAGATGAAGTTGTAGACTTTTACGCAGGCGGTGGCGGTAGATCGCATGGATTTAAGGGTTCACAGCTTGATGATAAAATAAGAAAATTTGATTTAAGCCATGAAGAGCGTAAAGACTTAGTAGCGTTTATGCATGCGCTTACAGATGAATCGAATAAGCCAACTATTCCCAAAAGGGTCCCTTCTTCTTTACCTGTTGTGCCATCTTTAGATAATCAGTCTTTAGAGATGGATGGTAAACAGATTAAATATATTGAACCTGAAAAAAATAATATTGAGAGAATTGGTAAAAAGTTAATTATTTATTCTGGACAGAGCATCCAAGCTGGAATTGAGATTGCTGAAGATGGCGATACTGTTTTCGTACAGTCAGGTGAATATTTTGAAGCACTTATGATTGATAAATCCAATATTACTATTATAGGTGATACAAAGAATGGGGATTTGCCAGTATTAAATGGTAAAAATATTTTACCGGATGCAGGTGTAGGTACTGGAAGTAATATTGAGATTAATGGTTTCATAATAAAGGATTATACGGCCAATGGTTTAATGTTGAATAGATCTAGGAATGTATCTTTCAGAAATGTACACTGTAAGAATACTGGTTTATATGGGTTATATCCAGTGGAATGTGTCGAAGTACTTGTCGAGGATTGCAGTGTTACAGGGATCAGTGATGCTGGTATATATATTGGCCAATCAAAGGATATTGTAGTTAGAAACAATGTTACTTACGGAAATGTTACTGGTATAGAAATTGAGAATTCAGTAAACGCATTAGTTGAGAATAATGAAGTATATGATAATGCGGGAGGTATTTTAGTATTTCTTCTACCAAATAATCCTTCAAAGGTCTCTTTAAATTGTAGAATTGTAAATAATTATATATATAAAAATAATCACGTGAATTTTGGTGAACCTGGATCAATTGTGAGTAACGTTCCACAAGGAACAGGGCTTATGATAATGGCTGGAGATAGTGTAGAGGTAACAGGAAATCGATTCCATGATAATCAGTCATTTGGAGCATCAGTTATAGGTCTTGATTTGTTTTTCGGAAATGATTTTGTTTATGATGTTGATCCAATTCCAGATGCATGCTGGTTGCACGATAATGAATATAGAAATAATGGGTATAACCCTGCAAAAATCGTTAAAGAATCTGGGTTAGATGGAGCTGATTTACTTTGGGATGTAACTGGCTATAATAATAATTGGGATGAACAAAATGTTACTAGTATACCACCAACTTTACCTAATAAAGATTGGTCATGGTTAGCTAGAAAAACAAATTATAGAGTGTGGAGATTGTTATTTAATATAGTAGGTTAATTTTTACAATAGTCAGGAATGAATAATTTAAGAAAATTACTTTTACTTATACTTTTTACCAGCTTATCTGGTCAAGAATTATATGATCCATATACAGTTCACAATATGAATATTGAATTCTATAACTCTAACTATGATTCTATTTTGCAGGCGAGATGGTATGCAGATGATAAAAGCTATTTATTAGCTGATATAACTGTTAATGGAGTCATTTATGATAGTGTTGGTGTTAGATATAAAGGAAACTCATCTTTTGTTGAACCTAATAATAGTGGGAACCCCAAACTCCCATTTAATATAGATGTAGAATTTGTTCATGATGATCAAAATGTGATGGGATATGAAAAACTTAAACTATCAAATTCTATCTTTGATCCAACATTTGTTAGAGAAACAATTGGCTATTTATCTTCTGGATTTTATCTACCTACACCAGTAACTGGTTATATGAATGTATCTATTTATGGTGAGGAGTTAGGTTTATATGTAAATGCTGAGTCCATCAATAAACAATTTCTACGCAAGCATTTTGGCAATGATGATGGAACCTTTTTCAAGTGTGAACCTCAATTTCAATATGGTGAAGATTATCTAGCATGGCCAGATTTAGTCTGGCATGGGGCCGATTCTAATGCATTTGAATATCAAAAAGGGTATGAATTAAAATCAGAAAATGGATGGTCTGATTTAATTGAATTAATATCAACACTAAATTTTCATACAGAAAATATTGAAAACATATTAAATGTTGATCGGGTCTTATGGTATTTTGCCTCATCCGTAGTAATGCCCGATCTTGACAGTTATATTTTTCCATTTTTACCACATAATTATTATTTGTATCAAAACGCTAGTGGACAGTTTGAAGTTATTCCATGGGATAAAGACCAATCATTTGGTGGAAGCGTGATTAATCTTTTTCTACTTTTTGGTGGGAATGAGTATTGGGTATATAACCATCCACCATTTTATTATGAAAACAATTCAACTAGACCGCTTTTTAGTAAGCTTATGCAAGTTCCACTTTATAAGATGATTTATACTGCACATATGCGCACAATAATCGATGAAATATATAATGCAGAATATTATTATTCTTGGGCAACAGAAATCCAAGATAGTATTGAAACATATGCATTAGATGATCCTAATTTATTTTACCCGTTTACATTTGGAGATTATTTTCGATACAATGTTACTAATTACTTAAGCACCAACTATATTGATATTTGTGGAATTGTATCTACTGTTGGACCTAGAAGAACATATTTATTAAATAACTCGGAAATTGCTAAATCAGCACCAACAATCTCTTCTGTTAATCAAAATAACTCTAATCCATTCCCAGGAGATTCTGTTTTTATTAATGCAACAGTTGAAAATGCAACTCAAGTTGAACTTATGATTACAATTAATGAATACTCGACATTTTTTCAATCTATAGAAATGTATGATGATGGTATGCATAATGATGGTTATGAAAATGATAATGTATATGGCGCTCTTGTACCATATATTTCGAATGGAGAGCATATAAAGTACTATGTTAGAGCAAGAGATAATGATGCAATTATTCTTGAGCCAAGAAAAGCAGAGAGGGAATTCTTTGAATATTC
>CAYTYA010000090.1:1320-2924 GCA_964442015.1 uncultured bacterium | reverse complement strand
ACCCCTGGTGAGCAAAATAGTAATTATCTTGGTAGTATCAACAATAATCCAATAGCTGAGGATTATCGATTGTACCAAAATTATCCTAATCCATTTAATCCCATGACTAAAATTATGTATTATCTTCCAAAGAAAAGTAAAATCTCTTTAACCATATATGATGCGCTTGGTAGAGAAATCAGATCATTAGATAAAGGTCAAAAAGACTATGGATATCATACATTAGAATGGGATAGTAAAGATAATTATGGAAACAAAGTTGGTGCCGGCATTTACTTGTATCAATTACGAACTGAAGGGTATATAAAGAATAATAAAATGGTCTTAATTAAGTAGAATTTATTTTAAAAATAATATGGAGAGATAACTTATGAAATCCGTATATAATTGGTTAGATGAGTATGGTGAAAGCCACCAGAACCCTTTAAACAAAAAGATACATTGGGTATGTGTCCCTGCAATCATGTTTAGTGTTATGGGATTATGGTGGTCTATACCTCATGGGTATATGCCATATATTATCAATAATGTTCAGCTAAATTGGGCGATTATAATTACTGCTCTTATTCTTCTGTATTATATACGTCTCTCTCGAGTGATGGCAATAGGTATGTTCATTATTGGGTTTTCACTCTTAGCTGGAAATTTTTATATTAATACAAAATTTCACACCCCATTATGGAAAACTTCATTAATTATATTTGTTGTTGCATGGATTGGACAATTTATTGGCCATAAGATTGAAGGGAAGAAACCATCATTTTTTCAAGATATACAATTCCTCCTTATTGGTCCAGCTTGGTTGTTGTCATTCATTTATAATAAGTTGGGGATAAAATATTAAACTATATTGGGGATAAAATATGATCGCAGTTATTTCACCAGCAAAAAAATTAAACTTTAACGCTCAATCACCAATAAAAGCATTTACTCAATGTGATTTTTTGGATGAGTCAAAGAAGCTCGTTGATGAAGCAAAAGATTATACTTTTGATGATATAATGAAATTAATGAGCGTAAGTGAAAACATCGCAAATTTAACAGTTAACCGTTTTCAAGCGTGGAACCTTCCTTTTGATAAGCAGAATGCCAAACAAGCTGCATTAGCATTTAATGGAGACACATATACAGGGCTAGAAGCAGAAACATTTAGTCAGGATGATTTTAATTATTCTCAGGATCATTTACGTATTTTGTCAGGTCTTTATGGTTTATTACGTCCCTTAGACCTTATTCAACCCTATCGATTAGAGATGGGAACAAAAATGAATAATACAAAGGGAAAAAATTTGTATGAATTTTGGGGTACAAAAATTTCAGATCAATTAAATACAGATATTAATAATCATAAAAGTAAGTATATAGTAAACTGTGCTTCAGATGAATATTTTAAAGTGATTGATTTATCAATACTTAATGTTCCTATAATAAAACCAATATTTAAAGATGTAAAAAATGGTGTTCCTAAGGTGATATCCTTTTATGCGAAGCGTGCAAGAGGAATGATGTCAAAGTATATCATTAAGAATAGAGTACAATCTATAGATGATTTACATGGTTTTAATGATCAGGGGTATGAGTTTCAGCCAGATCAATCAGATAAT
>CAYTYA010000090.1:0-1220 GCA_964442015.1 uncultured bacterium | reverse complement strand
AGTAAAGGAGCATCTGATTATTTTGTTCAACAGGGATTTAAAACTGTATTTAGTCTAGATGGCGGATATGAAGAATTTGCTGGAAAAAGATGAATAGTTATGATAAACGACCATTATTAATTTATGATGGTGAGTGCGAGTTTTGTATTAAGTGGGCAAATAAATTCAAAACTTTAACCAGCCACTTTGTAACATATATCCCTCTTCAGAAGATACCATTAGATTATAATTATATTTCTAGAGCTGCGTGTTTGCAATCAGTCCACTTTATAAATATTAATGATAGAGTTTCCAAGGGAGCTGAAGCAATTTTTCAATTATTTTATACTGCAAACAAAGCCAAGTTATTATACATTTTATATAAATGGGTCCCACCTTTCCGATTTATATCAGAATTAATCTATAAATGGATAGCAAGAAACAGGCATTTATTTTCATAAAAATTAATTGGACCATAAATTGATTATCTGGCTTAATAATTTTTTCAAATCTATTACCATATTTGTTTTTAGTTTATCCATTATTATGGGAACAAATAATTCATATTCTGTTAAAGAAATTATTATTAATGATGAATGGTTTGCAGAGATAAATAATGGTGAATATGTATTGAATTGTAGAATAGGAGGGATGGAGAATGGTGGTGAAACAGTAATATTATTACATGGATTCCCAGAAACATCATACATGTGGGTTGGGCTGATGGATCTATTAGTAAAAAAAGGCTATCGTGTTATTGCGCCGGATCAGCGAGGATATAGCCCAAAAGCAAGACCGACGCTGATTAAAGAATATACTCTTAAACATACAGTAAGTGATGTTCTTGCGATTGCAAATGCCTATAAATTAAAACGTTTTCATTTAGTTGGTCATGATTGGGGTTCTTCTGTTGGTTGGGCATTTATAGCTGAATATCCAGAAATGATATATAGTTGGACATCATTGTCAATACCTCATATGAAGGCATTTCAAGAGGCATACAGAAATGATTTTGATCAACAGGAAAAAAGCAAATACATAGGATTCTTTAATATGCCATTTTTTCCAGAATTTTATATGTCATTTAATAATTATAAGAACCTTAGAAAAGTGTGGAAAGTACATGGAGATGAAGAAATTGATGCATATTTAAATGTTTTTCGTCAACGAGGCGCTCTTCGTTCAGCGTTAAATTGGTATCGAGCAAATATAGGAAATAGAAGAAAACCTAGTGATTATAT
>CAYTYA010000089.1:0-6388 GCA_964442015.1 uncultured bacterium | reverse complement strand
AGAAGAACTTGCTACGGAAATAGAATACCTGCAGAATTACCTCCGAGGAAGATAAAAGAAAATTTGAATTATATAATAATTAATTTTAATGATATGCTTTATTATTATTATATTTTGTTTTATAATTACATAATGCGGAGTTTTACAATATAATTCATGGTGATAAAATAAATATTATGAATATTAAAATATTACATAAAGTATTATTTATAACAATAATAATAAGTGGATATACGTTAGCACAGAGCAAGATAAACGTTAACCATTTATTAGATTATGGCGGTATTAAGTTTATGCCAAATTCTGATAAACCATTTAATGGTAAAGTTTTTGAATTATATGATAATGGTTCAAAACATTGGGAGAAAAGGTATATAAGAGGTATTGCAGCTGGCTATTATAGAAGCTGGTATCGGAATGGCCAGGTTGAATTTAAGGGTAGACTGGAAAATGGCGTCAATAATGGTTTATTTACGTTTTATGATATTGATGGTAATAAAATCAGAGAAGAACAATATCGTGATGGTACATTACATGGATCATTTTCCTCATGGTATACAAATGGAAATAAAAATGTGAATTGCACATATAGAAATGGAAAATTAGATCATAAATATACCAGTTGGTTTGAAAATGGAAATATGAAAGAAGATGCAACATATTTGGATGGTGATTTAGTTGGTAGTTTTACTTATTGGTATGAAAATGGAAATATGAAATCTGATGGGGCATACGTTCATGGAAAATTAGATGGTTATTATACTGCATGGTCTGATGATGGTATAAAACTATATCAAAAATCATATGAAACTGGTTTTCTTCATGGAATTACAACATATTGGTATGAAAGTGGTATTAAAAAAGAAGAGGTCAATTATAATTCTGGAAAAATCGATGGATTAATTACCTACTGGAGAGAAGACGGAGAGTTAGATAAACAAATCTATTATAGAAATGACTTTCTTGATGGACCAACAATGGTTTGGTATAACAATGGTGAGAAGAAAAGTGAAATAAATTATCGTGAAGGTAAATTAAATGGACCTTTTGTTTATTGGTTTAAAAATGGGCAGAAACAAAAAGAAGGTTATCATATAGATGGCGAGAAATTTGGCATCTACACTAACTGGTATGAAAATGGTCAAAAACAAGAGGAAAGAACATATAGTTATGGAATGTGGGATGGGCCGAGTTCTGTGTGGTTTGAAACTGGTCAAAAAATGGAACTAGGTAATTATAAAAATGGACTACCTAATGGTGTCTTTATTCATTGGGATGAAAATGGGCAGAAGGTAGAAGAAGGTAATTATATAAGCGGAAAACGTGAAGGTTTGTACAAATTTTGGTATTCAAATGGACAGAAGCGGCAGGAGAGACACTATGCAAAGGGTGAATGGGATGGTTTGTCTACTGTTTGGTATGAGAATGGGAGTAAAAAGAAATCCGGTTATAATAAAAATGGTGAAGAGCATGGTAAATGGACTTATTGGAATAAATCTGGTGTTAAAACAAAAACTGTAAATTTTAAAAATGGTGAAATTGATGGTGATGTAATTGAATTTACTAGTTCGGGTAAGGAAGATGGACGTCAAACATATAGCAATGGTCGCTTACAGCAAGAATTGACATACGAATATGAGTATTATGATGATGGGTCTATTAAAACAAAAAAATCATTTAAAAATAATATTGAAGTTGGTACTTGGACTACTTGGTTTGAAAATGGAAACACTAAAGAAGAGGGTACGTGGAAAGATGGCGAGTATTTTTTAAATAATCGATGGAATTTAAATGGTAATTTTCTTGTTAAAAGTGGAAAAGGCGGATGGGTTAGTAAGAATGAAGATGGTACGAAAAAGAAAAAACAAATGTATGAAGATGGTCGGTTAATTCTTGATTTGACATTTAAACAGGAATATTATGATGATGGGCAAATAAAGTCTGAAAAAGGTTATGAGGATAATATTGCAAGTGGAGATTGGATTACTTGGCATCCTAATGGGCAAAAACAAGAAGAAGGTGTATGGAAAAATAGCGAATTTTTTCTCATTAATCGATGGAGCTCTAAGGGAAAATTTCTTGTTAAAAATGGAGATGGTGGTTGGATTGCTAAAACAAGTAAAGGAAGAAATCAGTGGAAAAAAATATATAAGGATGGTCGTTTAGCAGGTAAATGGGACTATAAATATTCCGAACATGAAAATGGTAAGTTGAAGTCTGTGGTAAGTTATAAAAATGATGTTCGAGATGGCGTATGGATTGTTTGGTATGAAAATGGACGTAAAAAAGAAGAAGGAATTATTCGTGATGGTGTTGAGACGGGAGAATGGACCTATTGGGATGAAAAAGGAAAAGTTACAGAGGTTAAGAATTTCGATTTAAGGAAGTAAAAGGTTTATTAATAAAACAATATAAAACCCCGTCATGTTACGGGGTTTTTTTTATCCCAAAGTTCTAAATGGTCTTTTTGTTAGCTCAATACTCTCTAGGGAATGCCCAGATTTAAATTGTTTATAGGAAGATACTAGCCCAGGTAAAGAGAATACAATTGCTCCAAGCACATACCAATACCAATCGGTATCCAATGCAGAGGGGTAAAAGCTCCTAAGTATCAATGCAAGAAAGAATCCTACACCTGCATTAATGTTCATTGTAGATTGAGTAAAAGTAGTGTTTTTAAAATTACCATATATCATATGATCCTCGTTTTTTTGTTTAATTAATAGAAATAATAATTATTGTGATAAAATTATTTATATATATTTACGTTTGTTAACATTTACATTACAATGTAAATATTATAAAATAATAATAAAATAGGAGGAGTAATGGTAATACAAGTAGTTAATTTTAATCTTGAAGGTATTGGACATGATGATTATATGGGCGCTGCTAAGGAAGTAGCTCCAGCTTTTAATGATGTTGCAGGTTTGCAATCAAAAGTATGGCTTTCGGATGAAGGAAATAATGTTTATGGTGGCGTATATACTTGGGATAATCGTCAGTCAATGGAAGATTATCTTAATAGTGAATTCTATGATCAAGTACTTGGTAGTAATCCAAATTTTGTGAATATATCATACAAAGCTTATGATGTTCTTGATGGTCCAACTAGTATAACAAATAAATAATATATTATTTGATCATTGACCGTTTGAAAAACCCCGCATTTGTGGGGTTTTTTGTTTTTATGATTTGTAAACTGTAGTATGAGTCAAGTTCTAGATAAAAAATTATTTTATGAAATACAACAATTTAGACAACGATGGATATGGCTAATTATCTTAATAGTTGTAATAGCACTTTTTATTCCTATCATTATTGGGGTTTTAAATATTTTTCTTAGTATAGTTTTGTTCTTATTTGGATTTGCTTTTATTTGGTTATTTTATCATATGTCCTTGGTAACAGAAGTAAAAGAAACTGGTATTCAGATTACATTCACGCCATTTACAAATTTTCTTATACCCCTTAATGAAATTAAGAATTATGAAATCCGAGAATATAGACCAATTTTAGAATATGGAGGATGGGGTATCCGTTTTAATAGTACGGGTAAAGCTTATACTGTTAGCGGAACAATAGGATTACAGCTAGAATTATTGAATGGAAAAAAAATACTAATTGGTACAGAAATTCCAGATACGTTATTTAATGAATTAGATAAATTGATCAACAAAAAAAAATCATATTGTTGATTATTTTTGTCTATGGACATTTTATACCTATGAAGTGTAATATTGGCATAGTATGATAAAATTAATTTTTGCATTTCTCATTATTATCAGTTGCAATAATGAGGCAGAAGTTCCCTTTAGCTTAACTGAAAAAACTTATAAGAAATGGCGTGATTATATCGTGCCTACTGAACAAGATTTAGCCTGGACTCGTATTCCATGGCGCACCTCATTTCAAGAAGGGTTATTAGAAGCTGGAGAGAAACAAAAGCCTATGTTACTTTGGGCTATGAATGGACATCCACTGGGATGTACATGAAATAACGGTACAGCGGGCCGGAGGCTCGTTTGGTCAGATTCTAGGCTTATCGATATTGCCAAAAACTTCATACCAACAACTGATGAAGTATGGAGACTTCAAAGAGTGCAAGATGAGGATGCGTTTGTGTTTCAAGAAATGGCAGACAAAGGTCATTATCGTCGATCTGGAGGAACTCGTCAGGGAATTTATGTTTGTAGTCCTAGCGGAATATTGCTTAGTTCTATTAATTCACTTAATCCCGATGCTGTGCTAGAAATGATTGAGAATGGATTAGATAATTGGAATTCTTTACCTCTTTCCGACCGAAAGATTTCAAGCAAATTCAATCCGAAAGCGAGACACCGCTGGGAAGATAGTTACCCAGAAAATGGTATGGTACTTAATTTGTCTAAAATTGATTTATTTTCAGATCCACCTCTTCAATCCGAAAGAAGCGATCGCTGGAATCGTGATTTTGTATGGTTCAATAAGGATGAGGTCTATCAGTGGCTTCCGGAAAACCCTCAAAAAGGTGATATTTACACTTTACCTGATGTATTATTAGACCGTCTATTTTGTTTTCATTTTGTTGATAATGCTCGAGGACAAACCTTGCCATTTGCTCCACAGGAGATAAAAGAATCGCATATAGAAATTGAAGTTACAGATATCAGTAATCATTCTATTCAGATCAAAATTTCTGGCAATTCCAAGGCGGTTTCAAGAGGGCCATGGTTGCTAGGAGAAAATGACTGGACTCCTAACTATGAACTTAATCATGGTATAAGTACAGAGCTCCTTGGTTATGCTTCATATAATATAAATTTGGAGGAGTTTACTTCTTTTGAAATTGTTTCTATTGGAAGTCGAAATGGAAAAACACAAAATAATGGTAGACAAAATAGTCCTGATTCAGGATATATTGGGTTTTATTTCACTTTAGCTAAACAAATACCTTCAGAAAGAATTGCGCCAGCATTTGTTGATGTATACAACGCTGATTGGATTGTCCAACCTTAAAACATCATTTTAGATCAATATTTTCTTTATATGTAGAACTTCTACTTTGTAATATTGCTATAATGAAGATATTTATCCTTCTTTTTATTATCAATAGCTTTTTATTTGGGCAAGATACTACTTCTATAGTAAATGTTAATCCTGGGACACAAAATGAATCAATAATAACAGTCGATTCTCAAATTCATCTTGATTATGGTCTATCATACCCAGTTACATATGAATTCATAATCCCAAACATCAGTAATAATCTCCAAGCTAATATCAAATTTCGGACTAATGATGAGTGGTCTCAGATGTTAGAGAAAACATCAGATGACTTTTTTAATGGTATTGATGTAGTTCGGTTTGACTATGATGAAAATAAGGCATATATATCTATTGCATTCTCTGATTTATCGGATTCTATTTTTATTGTAATTACTGATGATAATGGAAACAATATTAATTCAACATATTTTGGAATTAGCAAATATTATGATAATAGAGATGCAGTAGTAACTGCTACAGCTGATGATTGGGCTGGTTGGGTTAATGATAAATTCATTAAAACGTGTAGAATATTTAGAAATTATAATTTGTGGCTATCATGTGCTATTGTTACAAATGTTGGTGATCCTAACACGTGGATTGATATTCAAACGCAGCTTGATTCAGGATATATTGAACCCATTTCTCATTCACGTTCACATCCATATGTTCCTTATGCTGATATTGCAGGTGAAGTATTAGGTAGTAAACAGGATTTAATTGAAAACCTTACTTTACCTCATTACAACAGGTATTTAAATCATGAGTATATATATGCATGGGTTGCTCCGTATGGTCAATATGATAATAATATTGATACAATGGTGAGTGTTGGAAAGTATCTTGTTTCCAGAATGTATTATGGAGGTGATCATAATTTTTCAGATTGGAATCAGTTATTATTTAAATATGATCCTATTGGTGTATCAACAGAATTTGGACCTCTATGGATAGGTACTACGGATACTTTAGTGTTAAATAATACTTTTGATCAAGTTTTACAACAAGGTGGCGTATATCATGTGATGTGTCATCCAAATATTATTGAATGGGATCAAGATTATCCTTGGGTGCATTTGGAGTATATAAGTAACAGGAATAATATATGGTATACTGGTTTTGGACATTTATATCTTTATCGTTTCGTATCGAATTCTAGGCAAGAGGGTAGTCTCAATATGGTTGAAAATCATTTACCATCTGTTTCAAACGTTAAAATACATCAGAACTTTCCTAATCCATTCAATCCTGTAACAACACTACGATACGATTTACCAGAAAATAGTTTGGTAAATATTTCCATATATGATATGATGGGTAGAGAAGTAAAAACGTTAGTCAACCAGACGCAAGACGCTGG